>NZ_JARJBC010000040.1:0-36670 GCF_029269905.1 Streptomyces silvisoli
ACAGATCGATAGTGACCAGCCCTTCAAGGAACTCGGCTTCGACTCACTGACCGGCATCGAGCTACGCAACCTCCTCCAAGCCAAGACCGGAGCGAGCCTGCCCGCCAGCGTGGTGTTCGACTACCCGACTGTTACGCGGTTGGCGGGGTATCTGGTGGGTGAGTTCGGTGAGCAGCAACCTGTTGGGTCGGCTGTGGTGCCGGCGTTGGTGTCGGTCGCCGATGATCCGATCGTCCTGGTGGGGATGGCGTGTCGATTCCCCGGTGGGGTGTCGGGTCCGGAGGATCTGTGGCGGCTGGTCATTGACGGGAGTGATGGCATCACGCCGTTCCCCACTGATCGTGGCTGGGATCTGGATGCGCTGCTGGGCACTGACGGGCCCGGCTCCGGGATGTCGGCTACTGGTGAGGGGGGGTTCGTTGACGGTGTCGATGAGTTCGATGCGGCGTTTTTCCGGATCTCGCCTCGGGAGGCGTTGGCTACTGATCCTCAGCAGCGGTTGTTGCTGGAGGTGTCGTGGGAGGCTTTGGAACAGGCGGGAATTACTCCCGCTTCGTTGGCGGGTAGCCCCACGGGTGTTTTCGTCGGTGCCTATCAGACTGGCTACCTCGATCTGGTCTCTCGTGGCAGTGAGCAGTTGCAGGGGCATGTGCTTACTGGTGCCGCGGGTAGCGTGATCTCTGGCCGGGTGGCTTACACGTTGGGCCTTGAGGGGCCTGCGGTGAGTGTGGACACGGCGTGTTCGTCGTCGTTGGTGGCGATGCACCTGGCTGCGCAGGCGTTGCGGTCGGGGGAGTGCACGCTCGCGCTGGCTGGCGGCGTGATGGTCATGTCCGTACCCGACATGTTCGTCGGGTTCACGGCACAGGGCGGTTTGGCGGTGGACGGCCGTTGTAAGTCGTTCGCCGACGCTGCTGATGGCACTGGGTGGTCTGAGGGTGTCGGTGTGGTGGTGATGGAGCGGTTGTCTGACGCCCGCCGTCACGGCCACGAGGTGTTGGCGGTGTTGCGCTCGAGTGCGGTGAATCAGGATGGTGCTTCGAATGGTTTGACGGCGCCGAATGGTCCGTCGCAGCAGCGTGTGATCCGCCAGGCACTGGCGGCGGCTGGGCTTTCTCCTGCTGAGGTCGATGTGGTGGAAGCTCATGGCACTGGGACTCGGCTCGGTGACCCGATTGAGGCTCAGGCGTTGCTGGCCACGTACGGCCAGGATCGTGCCGAGGGGCAGCCGTTGTGGCTGGGTTCGTTGAAGTCCAACATCGGTCACACCCAGGCCGCGGCGGGTGTGGGCGGTGTGATCAAGATGGTCATGGCCCTGCGTAACGGGGTGCTTCCCAAGACGCTGCACGTGGATCAGCCGTCCACCCAAGTGGACTGGTCCCAGGGTGATGTGCGGTTGTTGACCGAGGCCACCCCTTGGCCGGAGACCGACCATCCGCGTCGGGCGGGGGTGTCCTCGTTCGGCGTAAGTGGTACCAACGCGCACGTCATTCTCGAAGCTCCCTCCGAGACCGAGACTGCACCTGACACTCAACCTGACACCTCATCTGGCTTTGGCGTGGTGCCGTGGGTGCTGTCGGGCAAGTCAGTTGAGGCGGTGCGTGCGCAAGCGAAGCGGTTGCTGGAGTATCTGGAAGCCGATCCGTCGTTGCGGCCGGTGGATGTGGGGTGGTCGCTGGTCAGTTCACGGGAGGCGTTTGATCACCGTACCGTGGTGGTGGGCAGTGACCGGGACGAGTTGATGTCGGGTCTAAGGTCCGTTGCCGCGGGTCAACCCGTTCCAGGGGTGGTGCAGGGCGCTGCTCGGGCTGGTGGCCAGGTGGTGTTTGTGTTCCCTGGTCAGGGTGCGCAGTGGGTTGGTATGGCTGTATGCCGAGTCGCCGGTGTTCGCTGATTCGATGGGTGAGTGTGCTCTGGCGCTGGCGCCGTTTGTGGACTGGTCGTTGGAGCAGGTGCTCGGCGATGAGGCGGCGTTGGCGCGGGTGGATGTTGTTCAGCCGGTGTTGTGGGCGGTGATGGTGTCGCTGGCGGCATTGTGGCGGTCGTTCGGGGTGGAGCCTGCTGCGGTGGTGGGGCATTCCCAGGGTGAGATCGCTGCGGCGTGTGTTGCCGGTGGTCTGTCGTTGTCGGATGGCGCGCGGGTGGTGGCCTTGCGTAGTCGCGCCATCGCCGAGAACCTGACTGGTGGGGGCATGGTGGCCTTGGCGCTGCCTGCCGTGCAGGTTGAAGAACTGATCACGAACTGGCCAGGGCTGTCCGTGGCCGTGATCAACGGCCCGGCATCAACGGTGGTCGCGGGCGAGTCTGATGCTTTGGACCTGTTGCTGGCTCACTGTCGTGATCGGGAGGTCCAGGCGCGTCGGATTGCGGTGGATTACGCCTCTCACTCGCACTTGGTCGAGCGGATCCAGGAGCGCTTACTGAGCGACCTTGCGCCGATTGCCCCGCAGTCGTCTGGGGTGCCGGTGTATTCGTCGGTGACCGGAGAGTTGATGGACACCGCGTCGTGGGGCGCGGAGTACTGGTACCGCAATCTGCGGAATACGGTGTTGTTTGAGAAGGCTCTTGCGGCTGCTTTGGATGCCGGTGCCAGCACGGTGGTTGAGGTCAGTCCGCATCCGGTGTTGCTTCCCGCGGTCCAGGACATTGTGGACCAACACGAGGACACCGCGACGGCGGTGGGCACCTTGCGTCGTGGTGAGGGCGACCTCCGGCGTGTGGTCTCCGCGGTGGCGCAAGCGTATGCGCACGGCGTGGCGGTGGACTGGGCTGGGGTGTTTGCTGGTTGTGGTGCTGTGCGGGTGGGGTTGCCGACGTATGCGTTCCAGCGGCAGCGTTTCTGGCCTGAGACGGCCAGTGGGCCGACCGATGTGGCTGCGGCGGGGTTGAGTTCGGCTGAGCATCCGTTGCTTGGGGCGATGTTGTCGTTGCCGCAGACGGACGGTGTGGTGTTCACCAGTCGTCTGTCGCTGCGCACGCACCCGTGGTTGGCGGACTACGCGGTGCAGGGTTCGGTGGTGTTCGCTGGCACTGGGTATGTCGAGTTGGCTATCCGTGCTGGTGACAGTGTGGGTTGTGACCGACTCGAGGAACTGGTGCTGGAGACCCCGCTGGTGTTGCCTGCTCAGGGCGGCGTGCAGGTCCAGGTCGTGGTCGGCGATGCCGATACGCCTGCGGCGGTCGGCGCGCGGCGGCGGAGTGTGGCGGTGTATGCGCGCCTGGACGGGCAGGAGACCTGGACCCGACACGCCACCGGCGTGGTCAGCGTTACCGAACCACATGCCGGTCCTGACCGGGGCGATGGGGTGTTTGACCCGGTGAGTCAGGCGTGGCCTGCGCCTGGTGCGACGGAGCTGGACACTTCGCAGTTTTATGAGCAGCTGAGCGAGAGCGGGTTTGCATATGGTCCGGTGTTCCAGGGGCTGAGCAGGGCTTGGCGGCGTGGGGACCAAATTCTCGCTGAGGTCGAGCTCCCCGAGGCTGGGCGTGGTCTGGCGGAGTCTTTTGGTATTCACCCGGCGTTGTTGGATGCGGCGTTGCACTCCACGGTCTTCGCCGGGTTGGACGGCTTGCAGTTCAGCTTCACGGATGTGGTGTTGCGTGCTTCGGGTGCGTCACGGTTGCGGGTTGCGTTGACCCGTACAGGTCTGGATGAGGTGGCGATTGCGGTCGCGGACAGCACCGGGTCGCCTGTGCTGTCGATCGGTTCGCTGACTATGCGGCCGTTGACTGCCGACGGCCTCACCACTGGTACCAGTGACGGGGCCCTGCTGAGGCTGGAGTGGATTGATATCCCCGCTCCGTCCGCTGTTCCGGTGCAGGAGTGTGTGGTGGTCGACCGGGGCGGCTCGGCGGACGCCGTGTACACCGACCTGGAGGCGGCCGATGCCGCTTTGGAGGACGGGGCCGGGGTTCCGCAGGTGGTGGTGTTGACCGTGGCCGGGGACCCGCACGCGGTGGTGGACTCAACCCACGAGCTGACCGGGTGGGTGTTGCGGCAGGTGCAGTACTGGTTGGGTGAGGACCGGTTCGCCAGGGTGCCGTTGGTTGTGCGGACTCGGGGTGCGGTCGCTGCTTGGCCTGATGAGTCCTTGTCGGATTTGGCTGCGGCTGCGGTGTGGGGTTTGGTGCGTTCGGCGCAGACGGAAAATCCCGGGCGGTTCGTTCTGCTCGACACCGACACCGACATCGAGTTGGACGCCGCGGTGCTGGGCCAGGTGCTGGCTGTGGATGAGCCGCAGTTGGTGTTGCGTGATGGGCAGTTGCACGCTGCTCGCTTGACCCGGGTCAGTCCCACCGATGAATCCTCCACTTTCCCGGAGTCGGTTTCGGGTGGTTCGGGGACGATGGTGGTCACGGGTGGCACTGGTGGTTTGGGTGGTGTGCTGGCGCGGCATCTGGTGGCCGAGCACGGTGTTCAGCATCTGTTGCTGCTGAGTCGGCGAGGTATGGATGCTCCGGGGGCCGCGGAGTTGGTGGCGGAGTTGGGGCAGCTGGGCGCCGTGGTCTCAGTCGCTTCGTGTGATGTGGCTGATCGCCAGGCGTTGGCCGAGGTGCTGGCTTCCGTCTCGCCGGATCATCCGGTGACCGGGGTCGTGCACGCGGCAGGGGTCCTTGAGGACGGTGTGATCGGATCGCTGTCGGGCGAGCAACTGGACCGAGTACTGACCCCCAAGGTCGATGCGGCTTGGAATCTGCACGAACTCACCCAAGGCCTCGATCTATCGCTCTTCGTGGCGTTCTCGTCCGTGGCGGGACTCACGGGTGGCGGTGGGCAAGCCAACTACGCTGCGGGCAACGTGTTCTTGGACGCGTTGATGCAGCAGCGCCACCACCAGGGACTGCCGGGGCTCTCGATGGCATGGGGGCCCTGGACAGCCGAACGCGGATTGTCCGCTTCCCAAGGCATGGACCTTTTCGACCGGGCGCTGGGCACTGCTTATCCGGTGCTGGCGTTGACTCGGGTGAATGTGCAGGCGTTGCGTGCTCAGGCTGATGTGCCGGCTGTGTGGCGGGCGCTGGCGGGCGGTGTGTTGCGGCGTGTTGCTGACAACACTCGTAATGGTCGTGAGGGCCTGGGACAGCGGCTGGCTGGACTGTCCAGTGTGGACCGCGAGCAGGTTCTACTCGATCTGGTCCGGGAATCCGCCGCGGCCGTGCTGGGCTATGACTCTGGTGCGCAGATCGGCAGTGACCAGCCGTTCAGCGAGTTGGGACTCGACTCGTTGACGGCGGTCGATTTGCGCAACTTGCTGCAGACCAAGACCGGGGCGAGCATGCCCGTCACCCTGGTGTTCGACTACCCGACTGTTACCCGCGTGGCGGGATATCTGGCGGCTGAGTTCGGCGAGCCGGCTCAGGCCGGTGGATCTGGTGAGTCGCAGCCCGTGGGATCGGCTGTGGTGCCGACGATGGTGTCGGTCACCGATGATCCGATCGTCCTTGTGGGGATGGCGTGCCGGTACCCGGGCGGTGTGTCGGATCCGGACGAGCTGTGGCGGCTGGTGACCGCCGAGGCCGATGGCATCGTCCCATTCCCCACCGGCCGTGGCTGGGATCTGGACGCGCTGCTGGGTAGTGGCGAGCCCGGGTCCGGGACGTCGGCTACCAGTGAGGGCGGGTTTGTCGACGGTGTCGACGAGTTCGATGCGGCGTTCTTCCGGATCTCCCCGCGGGAGGCGTTGGCTACTGATCCTCAGCAGCGGTTGTTGCTGGAGGTGTCGTGGGAAGCGTTGGAACAGGCGGGGATTGATCCTGCTTCGTTGGCGGGCAGCTCGACCGGGGTTTTCGCCGGTGTCTACCAGTCCGGGTATGCCGATCTGGTCGCTCGGGGCGGTGAGCAACTGCAGGGCCACCAGATCACCGGAGGCGCGGCCAGTGTGATCTCTGGCCGGGTGGCTTACACGTTGGGCCTTGAGGGGCCTGCGGTGAGTGTGGACACGGCGTGTTCGTCGTCGTTGGTGGCGATGCACCTGGCTGCGCAGGCACTGCGGTCGGGTGAGTGCACGCTGGCCCTGGCGGGCGGTGTCACGGTGATGGCCACACCCGATGCGTTTGTCTGGTTTACGGCGCAGGGCGGTTTGGCCGCTGATGGACGGTGTAAGTCGTTTGCCGACACTGCTGATGGCACTGGGTGGTCTGAGGGTGTCGGTGTGGTGGTGATGGAGCGGTTGTCTGACGCTCGCCGTCATGGCCACGAGGTGTTGGCGGTGTTGCGCTCGAGTGCGGTCAACCAGGATGGTGCTTCGAACGGGTTGACGGCGCCGAATGGTCCGTCGCAGCAGCGTGTGATTCGTCAGGCGCTGGCGGCGGCTGGGCTATCTCCTGCTGAGGTCGATGCGGTGGAGGCCCATGGCACGGGGACTCGGCTCGGTGACCCAATTGAGGCTCAGGCGTTGCTGGCCACGTACGGCCAGGACCGTCCCGAGGGGCAGCCGTTGTGGCTGGGTTCGTTGAAGTCCAACATCGGCCACACCCAGGCCGCGGCGGGCGTCGGTGGTGTGATCAAGATGGTCATGGCCCTGCGCCACGGTGTGCTCCCGAAGACGTTGCATGTGGACCAGCCGTCGACGCAGGTGGACTGGTCCCAGGGTGATGTGCGGTTGTTGACCGAGGCCATCCCTTGGCCGGAGAACGGCCATCCCCGCCGGGCGGGGGTGTCCTCGTTCGGTGTCAGTGGAACGAATGCGCACGTCATTCTCGAGGCCGCAACTGGCACTGATACCGGCATCGAGACCTCGTCCGACACCCCATCTGACACCGGAACTCCGCCGGTCTTCGGTGTGGGTGGTGTGGTGCCGTGGGTGTTGTCGGGGAAGTCGGTTGAGGCGGTGCGTGCGCAGGCGAGCCGCCTTCTGGAGTTTGTGGGGTCGGATTCGTCGTTGCGTGCGGTGGATGTGGGGTGGTCGTTGGTCAGTTCGCGTGCGGTGTTTGATCACCGTGTGGTGGTGGTGGGCAGTGATCGTGATGAGTTGATGGCGGGGCTGCGGGCGGCTGCTGTTGGCGAGTCGGCTGCCGGTGTGGTGTGTGGTAGTGCGCGGGCCGGTGTTCGGGTGGGTGTGTTGTTTACCGGTCAGGGTGCTCAGCGGGTGGGGATGGCTCGTGAGTTGTATGACCGGTCGCCGGTGTTTGCGTTGGCGGTGGACGCGATTGCGGCGGAGTTGGATCCTTTGCTGGATCGCCCCTTGCGTGAGGTGATGTGGGGTGGTGATGCGGATGTTTTGGATCGGACGGGGTGGGCGCAGCCGGCGTTGTTCGTGGTGGAGGCGGCGCTGTTTGAGGTGTTGCGTGCCTGTGGGGTGAGTCCGGATTATCTGCTGGGGCATTCGATTGGTGAGGTGACGGCGGCGTATGTGGCGGGTGTGTGGTCGCTGGGGGATGCGTGTCGGGTGGTGGCGGCGCGGGCGCGGTTGATGCAGGCGCTGCCTTCGGGTGGGGCGATGGCCGCGATCCCGCTGCCCGAAGCCGAAGTGAAGGATCTGCTGCCCGATGGTGTGTCGATCGCGGCGGTCAACACCGCTGACTCCGTGGTGGTTTCCGGACCGCAGGCTGGGGTGGACCATGTGGCGGGGCTGGTGGCTGCTCGTGGTCTTCGGGTGACGTGGTTGCGGGTGTCGCATGCGTTTCATTCGGGGTTGATGGATTCGATGTTGGAGGAGTTTGCGGGTGTGCTGGGGACGGTGTGTTTCCGGTCGCCGCGGATTCCGGTGGTGTCGAATGTGACCGGGCGGGCTGCTACGGCTGAGCAGTTGTGTTCGGTGGGGTATTGGGTTCGGCAGGTGCGGGATGCGGTGCGGTTCGCTGATGGGGTGCGGTGGCTGGCCGATCAGGGTGTGACCGCGCTGGTGGAACTGGGCCCGGACGGGGTGCTGTCTGGCCTGGCGCAGCACAGCTGCGCACCGGGCACCCTCGTTGTGCCGGTGTTGCGGCACCAGCACCCTGACGCCGAGACGTTGTTGTCGGCGGTGGGGTGTTTGTATGCGCAGGGTGTGGCGGTGGACTGGGCTGGGATGTTCGCCGGGCGTGGCGCTACGCGAGTTCCGCTGCCGACGTATGCGTTCCAGCGGCAGCGTTTTTGGCCCGACGCGGCCAGTGGGGCGGCCGATGTGGCCGCCGCCGGGCTGAGTTCTGCCGAGCATCCGTTGCTTGGGGCGATGTTGTCGTTGCCGCAGACGGATGGGGTGGTGTTTACCAGTCGTCTGTCGCTGCGAACGCACCCGTGGCTGGCGGACTATGTGGTGCAGGGTGTGGTGGTGTTCCCCGGTACCGGCTATGTCGAGTTGGCTATCCGTGCTGGTGACAGTGTGGGTTGTGACCAGCTGGATGAGCTGGTTTTGGAAGCCCCGCTGGTGTTGCCTGCCCAGGGCGGCGTGCAGGTCCAGGTCGTGGTCGGCGATGCCGATGCCCTCGCGGCGGCCGGGGCGCGGCGGCGGAGTGTGGCGGTGTATGCGCGCCTGGACGGGCAGGAGGCCTGGACACGACACGCCATCGGCGTGGTCAGCGTTACCACACCACACGCCGGTCAAGACCAGGCCGATGGGGTATTTGATCCGGTGAGTCAGGCGTGGCCTGCGCCTGGTGCGACGGAGCTGGACACTTCGCAGTTCTATGAGCAGCTGAGTGAGGGCGGGATCCTTGCTTATGGTCCGGTGTTCCAGGGGCTGAGCAGGGCTTGGCAGCGTGGGGACCAGATTCTCGCCGAGATTGAAATCCCCGAGTCTGCTCCGGCGGAGTCGTTCGGGATCCATCCGGCGTTGCTGGATGCGGCGTTGCATCCCACGGTTTTCGCTGGCTTGGACTCGGCGCGGGACGGCGGATTGCCGTTCAGCTTCACGGATGTGGTGTTGCGTGCCTCTGGCGCGTCACGGTTGCGGGTTGCGTTGACCCGTACGGGTCCGGATGAGGTGGCTATTGCGGTCGCGGACAGTACGGGGTTGCCCGTGTTGTCGATCGGCTCGCTGACTATGCGGCAGTTGACTGCTGGCGGCCTCACTACCGGTACGGGCGATGGGTCCTTGCTGAGGATGGAGTGGATCGGTATCCCCACCAGGTCCGTTTCTTCGGTGGGGGAGTGGGTGGTGGTCAACCGGACCGGCTCGGTGGACGCTGTGTATGCCGATCTGAGTGGAGTCAGCACTGCCCTGGAGGAGGGGCTGGCACCGCAGGTGGTGGTGCTGGCGGTGTCCGGGGACTCGGATGCGGTGGTGGATTCGACTCATGAGTTGACCGGGTGGGTGTTGCGGCAGGTGCAGCACTGGTTGGGTGAGGAGCGGTTCGCCAGGGTGCCGTTGGTTGTGTGGACTCGGGGTGCGGTTGCTGCTCGGTCTGGTGAGTCGGTGGCGGATTTGGCTGCGGCTGCGGTGTGGGGTTTGGTGCGTTCGGCGCAGACGGAGAACCCGGGCCGGTTCGTTCTGCTCGACACCGACACCGACACCGACATGGAGCTGGATGCCGTGGTGTTGGGCCAGGTGCTGGGCATGGATGAGCCGCAGTTGGTGCTGCGTGATGGGCAGTTGCACGCTGCTCGCTTGACCCGGGTCAGCCCCACCGACGAATCCTCCACTTTCCCGGAGCCGGTTTTGGGCGGGTCGGGGACGGTGGTGGTCACGGGCGGCACGGGTGGTTTGGGTGGTGTGCTGGCGCGGCATCTGGTGGCCGAGCACAGTGTTCAGCATCTGCTGCTGCTGAGTCGGCGTGGCATGGACGCTCCGCGGGCCGCGGAGTTGGTGGCGGAGTTGGAGCAGCTGGGCGCCGCGACGGGTGTCGCGGCATGCGATGTGTCTGATCGCCAAGCCTTGGCTGAGGTGTTGGCGAATGTGTCGCCGGATCATCCGGTGACGGGTGTGGTGCACACCGCGGGCGTTGTCGACGACGGTGTGATCGGATCGCTGTCGCGGGAGCAACTGGACCGGGTGCTAGCCCCCAAGGTCGATGCGGCCTGGAATCTGCACGAACTCACCCAAGGCCTCGATCTGTCGCTCTTCGTGGCGTTCTCATCTATCGGGGGACTGCTGGGTGGCGGAGGCCAGGGCAACTATGCCGCGGGCAACGTGTTCTTGGACGCGTTGATGCAGCAGCGCCACCATCAAGGACTGCCGGGGCTGTCGATGGCGTGGGGACCGTGGACGACCGAGATCGGTTTGGTAGGCACACTGTCCCAAACCGATCTTCAGCGGATCGCTCGTTCCGCCACGCCGCCGTTGTCCGTGGAGCAGGGCATGGACCTGTTCGATCGGGCACTCCGCACTGATTCCCCGCTACTCGCACTGACCCGACTGAACACGCAGACTCTGCGTGCCCAGCAGGACATCCCGGCTTTGTGGCGGTCGCTGGTCGGCAGTTCGCTCCGCCCTGCTGCCAACAACACCCGGGATGGTCGTGAGGGTCTGGGGCAGCGGTTGGCCGGGCTGCCCTATGCGGAACGTGCGCAGGTCCTGCTCGAGCTGGTGCGGGATTCCGCCGCAGCCGTGTTGGGCCATGCTTCAAGTGCACCGATCGATGGTGACCAGCCGTTCAGCGAATTGGGCTTCGACTCCCTGACCGGAGTCGAACTACGCAACCTGCTACAAGCCAAGACCGGAGCGAGCCTGCCCGCCAGCGTGGTGTTCGACTACCCGACTGTTACGCGGTTGGCGGGGTATCTGGCGGGTGAGTTCGGTGAGCAGCAACCTGCTGGGGCGGCTGTGGTGCCGGCGTTGGTGTCGGTCGTCGATGATCCGATTGTCCTGGTGGGGATGGCGTGTCGATTCCCCGGTGGGGTGTCGGGTCCGGAGGACCTGTGGCGGCTGGTCATTGATGAGAGTGATGGCATCACGCCGTTCCCCACTGATCGTGGCTGGGATCTGGATGCGCTGCTGGGTACTGCAGGACCCGGATCCGGGACTTCGGCTACCGGTGAGGGCGGGTTCGTTGACGGTGCCGATGAGTTCGACGCGGCGTTCTTCCGGATCTCGCCTCGGGAGGCGTTGGCTACTGATCCTCAGCAGCGGTTGTTGCTGGAGGTGTCGTGGGAGGCTTTGGAACAGGCGGGAATTACTCCCGCTTCGTTGGCGGGTAGCCCCACGGGTGTCTTCGTCGGTGCCTATCAGACTGGCTACCTCGATCTGGTCTCTCGTGGCAGTGAGCAGTTGCAGGGGCATGTGCTTACTGGTGCCGCGGGTAGCGTGATCTCTGGCCGTGTGGCCTACACGTTGGGCCTTGAGGGGCCCGCGGTGAGTGTGGACACAGCCTGCTCGTCGTCCTTGGTGGCGATGCACCTGGCTGCACAGGCGTTGCGGTCGGGCGAGTGCACACTCGCGCTGGCTGGCGGCGTCACAGTCATGTCCGCACCCGACATGTTTGTTGGGTTCACGGTGCAGGGTGGGCTGTCTGCTGATGGCCGTTGTAAGTCGTTCGCCGATGCTGCTGATGGCACTGGGTGGTCTGAGGGTGTCGGTGTGGTGGTGATGGAGCGTTTGTCTGACGCTCGCCGTCACGGCCACGAGGTGTTGGCGGTGTTGCGCTCGAGTGCGGTGAATCAGGATGGTGCTTCGAATGGTTTGACGGCGCCGAATGGTCCGTCGCAGCAGCGTGTGATTCGTCAGGCGCTGGCTGCGGCTGGGCTTTCTCCTGCTGAGGTCGATGCAGTGGAGGCTCATGGCACTGGGACTCGGCTGGGTGACCCGATTGAGGCTCAGGCGTTGCTGGCCACGTACGGCCAGGATCGTGCCGAGGGGCAGCCGTTGTGGCTGGGTTCGTTGAAGTCCAACATCGGTCACACCCAGGCCGCGGCGGGTGTGGGCGGTGTGATCAAGATGGTCATGGCCCTGCGCCATGGTGTGCTTCCTAAGACGTTGCATGTGGATCAGCCGTCGACGCAGGTGGACTGGTCCCAGGGTGATGTGCGGTTGCTGAGCGAGGCGATGCTCTGGCCGGAGACCGATCATCCGCGTCGGGCAGGAGTGTCCGCGTTCGGCGTGAGTGGGACCAACGCGCACGTCATCCTCGAGGCCCCGTCTGACACAGACCTTCCATCCGGCACCGAGGCCCCATTTGGTCCGGGTGTGGATGGCGTGGTGCCGTGGGTGCTGTCGGGCAAGTCGGTTGAGGCGGTGCGTGCGCAAGCGAACCGGCTGCTGGAGTATCTGGAAGCCGATCCGTCGTTGCGTGCGGTCGATGTGGGGTGGTCGCTGGTCAGTTCACGGGAGGCGTTTGATCACCGTACCGTAGTGGTGGGCAGTGACCGGGATGAGTTGATGTCGGGTCTAAGGTCCGTTGCCGCGGGTCAACCCGTTCCAGGGGTGGTGCAGGGCGCTGCTCGGGCTGGTGGCCAGGTGGTGTTTGTGTTCCCTGGTCAGGGTGCGCAGTGGGTTGGTATGGCTCAAGGCCTGCTGGAGTCTTCCCCGGTGTTCGCTGATTCGATGGGTGAGTGTGCTCTGGCGCTGGCGCCTTTTGTGGACTGGTCGTTGGAGCAGGTGCTCGGCGATGAGGTGGCGTTGGCGCGGGTGGATGTTGTTCAGCCGGTGTTGTGGGCGGTGATGGTGTCGCTGGCGGCATTGTGGCGGTCGTTCGGGGTGGAGCCTGCTGCGGTGGTGGGGCATTCCCAGGGTGAGATCGCTGCGGCGTGTGTTGCCGGTGGTCTGTCGTTGTCGGATGGCGCGCGGGTGGTGGCCTTGCGTAGTCGCGCCATCGCCGAGAACCTGACTGGTGGGGGCATGGTGGCCTTGGCGCTGCCTGCCGTGCAGGTTGAAGAACTGATCACGAACTGGCCAGGGCTGTCCGTGGCCGTGATCAACGGCCCGGCATCAATGGTGGTCGCGGGCGAGTCTGATGCTTTGGACCTGTTGCTGGCTCACTGTCGTGATCGGGAGGTCCAGGCGCGTCGGATTGCGGTGGATTACGCCTCTCACTCGCACTTGGTCGAGCGGATCCAGGAGCGCTTACTGAGCGACCTCGCGCCGATTGCCCCGCAGTCGTCTGGGGTGCCGGTGTATTCGTCGGTGACCGGAGAGTTGATGGACACCGCGTCGTGGGGCGCGGAGTACTGGTACCGCAATCTGCGGAATACGGTGTTGTTCGAGAAGGCTCTCACGGCTGCTTTGGATGCCGGTGCCAGCACGGTGGTTGAGGTCAGTCCGCATCCGGTGCTGCTTCCCGCGGTCCAGGACATTGTGGACCAACACGAGGACACCGCGACGGCGGTGGGCACCTTGCGTCGTGGCGAGGGGGACCTCCGGCGTGTGGTCTCCGCGGTGGCGCAAGCGTATGCGCACGGCGTGGCCGTGGACTGGGCCACGGTGTTCGCTGGTTGCGGTGCTGTGCGGGTGGGGTTGCCGACGTATGCGTTCCAACGGCAGCGTTTCTGGCCTGATACGGCCAGTGGGCCGGCCGATGTGGCTGCGGCGGGGTTGAGTTCGGCTGAGCATCCGTTGCTTGGGGCGATGTTGTCGTTGCCGCAGACGGACGGTGTGGTGTTCACCAGTCGCCTGTCGCTGCGCACGCACCCGTGGCTCGCCGATCACGCGGTGCAAGGCACCGTGATCTTCCCCGGCACTGGGTATGTTGAGTTGGCTATCCGTGCTGGTGACAGTGTGGGTTGTGATCGACTGGATGAGTTGGTTTTGGAAGCGCCGCTGGTGTTGCCTGCTCAGGGCGGCGTGCAGGTCCAGGTCGTGGTCGGCGATGCCGATGCCCCCGCGGCGGTCGGCGCGCGGCGGCGGAGTGTGGCGGTGTATGCGCGCCTGGACGGGCAGGAGACCTGGACCCGACACGCCACCGGCGTGATGAGCGCTACCGCACCACACGCCGGTCAAGACCAGGCCGATGGGGTGTTTGACCCGGTGAGTCAGGCGTGGCCTGCGCCCGGTGCGACAGAACTGGACACCACCCGCTTCTACGAGCAGCTGAGTGATGACGGGTTCCTCGTCTACGGCCCCGTATTCCGGGGGCTGAGTAAGGCGTGGAATAGCGGGGATCAGATCCTCGCAGAGGTTGAACTCCCTGAGTCTGCTCTGGCGGAGTCGTTCGGGATCCATCCGGCTTTGTTGGATGCGGCGTTGCACGCGACGGTTTTCGCCGGGTTGGACTCGGCGCGGGACGGTGGGTTGCCGTTCAGCTTCACGGATGTGGTGTTGCGTGCTTCGGGCGCGTCGCGGCTGCGGGTCGCGTTGACCCGTACCGGTTCGGACGAGGTGGCGATTGCGATTGCGGACAGCACGGGGTTGCCGGTGTTGTCGATCGGTTCGCTGACCGTACGGCCGGTTGCAGCTGGCAGCATCGCCACGAGCACGGGCGATGGGTCCTTGTTGAGGATGGAGTGGATCGATTTCCCCGCCCTGTCCGCTGTTCCGGTGCAGGAGTGGGTGGTGGTCGACCGGGGCGGCTCGGTGGACGCTTCGTATGCTGACTTGCAGGCGGCCGGTGCTGCTTTGGAGGGCGGGGCCGCGGTTCCACAGGCGGTTGTGTTGGCCGTGGCTGGGGACCCGCACGCGGTGGTGGACTCAACCCACGAGCTGACCGGGTGGGTGTTGCGGCAGGTGCAGTACTGGTTGGGTGAGGACCTGTTCGCCGGGGTGCCGTTGGTTGTGTGGACTCGGGGTGCGGTTGCTTCTCGGTCTGGTGAGTCGGTGTCGGATTTGGCTGCGGCTGCGGTGTGGGGTTTGGTGCGTTCGGCGCAGACGGAGAACCCGGGCCGGTTCATTCTGCTCGACACCGACACCGAGCTGGATGCCGCGGTGCTGGGCCAGGTGCTCGCTGCGGACGAGCCACAACTGACGTTACGTCAACGCCAACTTCATGCCGCCCGCCTGACTCGGATCAGCCCCGCCGATGAACTCCCGATCCCCTCGTCGGACATGCCATGGCGACTTGACTTCACGGAGAAGGGCACGCTGGAGAATCTGGCGTTGGTGCCCTGTCCTGAACTGGCCGATGCGCTGAGGCCCGGGGAGGTTCGGATTCAGGTTCGGGCGGCGGGCCTGAACTTCCGAGATGTGCTCAACGCCCTGGGAATGTATCCCGGTGAGGCTGGGCCCTTGGGTAGCGAGGTAGCGGGCGTGATCGCTGAGCTCGGGCCTGAGGTGACCGGCCTGAAGGTCGGTGATCGGGTCATGGGGTTGGCGTTCGGGAGCATCGGGCCCGTTGCAGTGACTGACCAACGACTGCTGGTCGTGATCCCGCCGGATTGGTCGTTCACGACTGCCGCATCGATGCCGATTGTGTTCCTGACGGCTTATTACGGACTGGTTGATCTTGCGGGCCTGCGCGCTGGTGAGTCGGTTCTGGTGCATGCCGGTGCTGGTGGTGTGGGCCTGGCGGCCATCCAGCTTGCCCAGCACTTCGGTGCGGACGTCTACGCCACCGCAAGTGAAGCGAAGTGGCGTGTGCTGCACGAGTGGGGTGTCTTGGAAGGCCAGGTGGCGTCTTCGCGGGACCTGACCTTCAGGGAGAGCTTCCGTGCCGCTACAGCCGGCCGTGGTGTGGATGTGGTGCTCAACTCCCTGGCGGGGACGTTCGTGGACGCCTCGCTGGATGTGTTGGTTGCTGGCGGGCGGTTTGTGGAGATGGGCAAGACCGATATCCGGTCGGCACAGGACCTTCCTGCAGGCGTGGTCTATCGGGCCTTCGAGCTGTTGGATGCCGGTGTTGACCGTATCCAGGAGATGCTGCGGGAGCTGGTAAGCCTGTTTGAGGCTGGTGTGCTGCGGCCGCTGCCGGTCACGAGCTGGGATGTGCGCCAGGGGCAGGATGCCTTCCGGTTCATGAGCCAGGCCAAGCACGTGGGCAAGCTGGTTCTGACCATCCCCACACCACCGGAGCCGGCCCTGGACGCGACGGGCACGGTCGTGATCACTGGTGCTGGTGGCTTGGGCGGCGTTGTGGCGCGGCATCTCGTCCGCGAGCACGGCGTTCGGCACCTGTTGCTGGTGAGCCGGCGTGGAATGGACGCTCCGGGCACTGCAGAGCTGGTGGCGGAGCTGGCGGAGCAAGGCGCCGCAGCGGTGGTCACTGCATGCGATGTGACAGATCGGCAGGCCTTGGCCGAGGTGCTGGCGTCGGTGTCGCCCGATTACCCGGTCAGCGGCGTGGTGCACACCGCGGGTGTTCTCGAGGACGGTGTGATCGGCTCCCTGTCGCGGGAGCAACTAGACCGGGTACTGGCACCCAAGGTGGACGCTGCCTGGAACCTGCACGAACTGACCCGAGATCTGAACCTGTCGATGTTCGTGGCTTTCTCTTCGCTCGCGGGGCACCTGGGTAGCGGGGGACAGGGCAACTATGCCGCAGGCAACGTGTTCTTGGACGTGTTGATGCAGCAGCGCCACCACCAAGGGTTGCCGGGCCTCTCGATGGCCTGGGGTGCTTGGACGACCGAGGTCGGTTTGGTGGGCACGTTGTCTGAGATCGATCTCGAGCGGATCGCTCGTTCGGCCATGCCGCCGTTGTCCGTGTCCCAGGGCATGGAACTGTTCGATGGGGCGGTGCGCACTGGTCACCCGGTCCTGGGACTGGCCCGGCTGAACCCGCTGGCGCTGCGTACTCAGCAGGATGTGCCGGCTCTGTGGCGGTCGCTGGTCGGCGGTGTGCTCCGGCGTGCCGCCGACAACACCCGTGATGGTCGTGAGGGCCTGGGGCAGCGGCTGGCCGGCCTGTCTCGTGTGGACCGTGAAAAGGTGCTGGTCGGTCTGGTGCGGGATTCCGCCGCGGCCGTGCTGGGGCACGCTTCGAGCGCACAGATCGACAGCGACCAGCCGTTCAGCGAGCTGGGATTCGACTCACTGACCTCGGTCGAGCTGCGCAATCTGCTGCAGTCCAAGACGGGTGTCGCTCTGGCGTCCAGTGTGGTGTTCGACTACCCGACCGTCACCCGTTTGGCCAGCTACGTGGACACCTTGTTCGGGAACGACCCGACGCCCGAACTAGACGACCCATCCGATGCAGCAATTCGCAGGGCTCTCCAATCCATTCCATTGGCCAGGTTGAGGAAAGCCCGTTTGCTCGATGCCTTGCTCGAACTCGCCAGCAGCGGTGACGAACTGAGTGTTTCGGAACAGGACGACGAAGCGACCTTGCTCGCAGCGGATGTCGACGACCTCATCGATATCGCACTTCGCGATGAATGAATGACGACCGGGAGCTAACGATGGCTGTGTCTGTGGACAAGTTGACGGAGGCCCTCCGAGCTTCGTTGCTGGCCAATAGTCGCTTGCGTCAGGAGAACAAGGCCCTGACAGATGCCGCGAACGATCCGATCGCGATCGTGGGGATGGCGTGCCGGTTCCCTGGTGGGGTGTCGGGTCCGGACGATCTGTGGCGGCTGGTCATTGACGGGACTGATGGCATTGCGCCGTTCCCCACTGATCGTGGCTGGGATCTGGACGCGCTGCTGGGCACTGACGGGCCCGGGTCAGGGGCGTCGGCGACGAGTGAGGGTGGCTTTGTCGACGGTGTCGACGAGTTCGACGCGGCGTTCTTCCGGATCTCGCCTCGAGAGGCGTTGGCTACCGATCCTCAGCAGCGGTTGCTGCTGGAGGTGTCCTGGGAAGCGTTGGAACAGGCCGGTATCGATCCGGTGTCGTTGGCGGGGAGCCCGACCGGGGTTTTCGCCGGCGCCTACCAGATGGGATACGCCGATCTCGTCACTCGTTCCGATGAGCAACTGCAGGGCCACGCGCTCACGGGCGGGGCGGGTAGCGTGATCTCTGGCCGGGTGGCTTACACGTTGGGCCTTGAGGGGCCCGCGGTGAGCGTGGACACGGCCTGTTCTTCGTCGTTGGTGGCGATGCACTTCGCCGCGCAGGCGTTGCGGGCGAAGGAGTGCACGCTGGCCCTGGCCGGTGGCGTCACGGTGATGTCCACACCCCACACGTTCGTCGGGTTCACGGTGCAGGGCGGTACGGCCGCGGACGGGCGGTGCAAGTCGTTCGCCGACGCCGCCGACGGCGCCGGATGGGGCGAAGGCGTCGGAATGGTGGTGATGGAGCGGTTGTCCGATGCACGCCGTCATGGCCACGAGGTGTTGGCTGTGTTGCGCTCGAGTGCGGTGAATCAGGATGGTGCTTCGAATGGTTTGACGGCGCCGAATGGTCCGTCGCAGCAGCGTGTGATTCGTCAGGCGTTGGCCGCGGCTGGGCTTTCTCCTGCTGAGGTCGATGTGGTGGAAGCTCATGGCACGGGGACTCGGCTCGGTGACCCGATTGAGGCTCAGGCGTTGCTGGCCACGTACGGCCAGGATCGTGCCGAGGGGCAGCCGTTGTGGCTGGGGTCGTTGAAGTCCAACATCGGTCACACCCAGGCCGCGGCGGGCGTGGCGGGTGTGATCAAGATGGTCATGGCCCTGCGCCACGGGATGCTTCCCAAGACGCTGCACGTGGATCAGCCGTCCACCCAAGTGGACTGGTCCCAGGGCGATGTGCGGTTGCTGACCGAGGCCACCCCCTGGCCGGAGATGGACCATCCTCGTCGGGCCGGAGTGTCGTCGTTCGGTGTCAGTGGAACGAACGCGCACGTCATCCTCGAAGCCCCCGCCGACATCACGTCGGATACTCCATCCAGCACCGAAACCTCTTCTGACGTCGGTGCCTTCGGTGTGGGTGGTGTGGTGCCGTGGGTGTTGTCGGGGAAGTCGGTTGAGGCGGTGCGTGCGCAGGCGAGCCGCCTTCTGGAGTTTGTGGGGTCGGATTCGTCGTTGCGGCCGGTGGATGTGGGGTGGTCGCTGGTCAGTTCGCGTGCGATGTTCGATCACCGTGCGGTGGTGTTGGGTAGTGATCGGGATGAGTTGATGGCCGGGCTGCGGGCCGTTGCTGCTGGGGAGTCGGCTGCTGGGGTGGTGCAGGGCGCTGCTCGGGCTGGTGGCCAGGTGGTGTTTGTGTTCCCTGGTCAGGGTGCGCAGTGGGTTGGTATGGCTCGGGAGTTGTATGCCGAGTCGCCGGTGTTCGCTGATTCGATGGGTGAGTGTGCTCAGGCGCTGGCGCCTTTTGTGGACTGGTCGTTGGAGCAGGTGCTCGGCGATGAGGTGGCGTTGGCGCGGGTGGATGTTGTTCAGCCGGTGTTGTGGGCGGTGATGGTGTCGCTGGCGGCATTGTGGCGGTCGTTCGGGGTGGAGCCTGCTGCGGTGGTGGGGCATTCCCAGGGTGAGATCGCTGCGGCGTGTGTTGCCGGTGGTCTGTCGTTGTCGGATGGCGCGCGGGTGGTGGCCTTGCGTAGTCGTGCCATCGCCGAGAACCTGACTGGTGGGGGCATGGTGGCTTTGTCGCTGCCTGCCGTGCAGGTTGAAGAACTGATCACGAACTGGCCAGGGCTGTCCGTGGCCGTGATCAACGGTCCGGCATCAACGGTGGTCGCGGGCGAGTCTGATGCTTTGGACCTGTTGCTGGCTCACTGTCGTGATCGGGAGGTCCAGGCGCGTCGGATTGCGGTGGATTATGCCTCTCACTCGCACTTGGTCGAGCGGATCCAGGAGCGCTTACTGAGCGATCTCGCGCCGATTGCCCCGCAGTCGTCTGGGGTGCCGGTGTATTCGTCGGTGACCGGAGAGTTGATGGACACCGCGTCGTGGGGCGCGGAGTACTGGTACCGCAATCTGCGGAATACGGTGTTGTTCGAGAAGGCTCTCACGGCTGCTTTGGATGCCGGTGCCAGCACGGTGGTTGAGGTCAGTCCGCATCCGGTGTTGCTTCCCGCGGTCCAGGACATTGTGGACCAACACGAGGACGCTGCGGTGGCTGCCGGGACGCTGCGTCGTGGTGAGGGCGACCTCCGGTGTGTGGTCTCCGCGGTGGCGCAAGCGTATGCGCATGGCGTGGCTGTTGACTGGGCTCAGGCGTTTGCTGGTTGTGGTGCTGTGCGGGTGGGGTTGCCGACGTATGCGTTCCAGCGGCAGCGTTTCTGGCCTGAGACGGCCAGTGGGCCGGCCGATGTGGCTGCGGCGGGGTTGAGTTCGGCTGAGCATCCGTTGCTTGGGGCGATGTTGTCGTTGCCGCAGACGGACGGTGTGGTGTTCACCAGCCGTCTATCGCTGCGCACGCACCCGTGGCTCGCCGATCACGCGGTGCAAGGCACCGTGATCTTCCCCGGCACTGGGTATGTCGAGTTGGCCATCCGTGCTGGTGACAGTGTGGGTTGTGACCGACTTGATGAGCTGGTGCTGGAGACCCCGCTGGTGTTGCCCGCTCAGGGCGGCGTGCAGGTCCAGGTCGTGGTCGGCGATGCCGATGCCCCCGCGGCGGCCGGGGCGCGGCGGCGGAGTGTGGCGGTGTATGCGCGCCTGGACGGGCAGGAGACCTGGACCCGACACGCCACCGGCGTGATGAGCGCTACCGCACCACACCCCGATCAAGACCAGGCCGATGGCGAGTTTGACCCGGTGAGTCAGGCGTGGCCTGCGCCCGGTGCGACAGAACTGGACACTTCCCAGTTCTACGAGCAACTGAGTGAAGGCGGGTTCCTTGCTTATGGCCCGGTGTTCCAAGGGCTGAGCAAGGCGTGGAAGAGCGGAAACCAGATCCTCGCCGAGGTCGAGCTCCCAGAGGCCGGGCGTGGTCTGGCATCGTCGTTCGGGATTCATCCGGCGTTGTTGGATGCGGCGTTGCACTCCACGGTCTTCGTGGGGTTGGACTCCGCCCAAGAGGGAGGGTTGCCGTTCAGCTTCACCAATGTGGTGTTGCGTGCCTCGGGTGCGTCCAGGCTTCGGGTCGCGTTGACTCGCATGGGCCCTGATGAGGTGGCGGTCGCGGTCGCGGACAGCACCGGGCTGCCCGTCCTGTCGGTCGGCTCACTGAGCGTACGGCCGGTTGCAGCCGGCAGCATCGCCACGAGCACAGGCGACGGGGCACTGCTGAGGATGCAGTGGATCGATGCCACCCTGTCCGCTGCGCCAGCGGAGGAGTGGACGGTGGTCGACCGGTCCGGCTCGGCGAATGCCGACCTGGAGGCGGTCAGTGCCGCTCTTGATGAAGGGGCGGCACCGCAGGCGGTTGTGCTGGCCGTGGCTGGGGACCCGCACGCGGTGGTGGACTCAACCCACGAGCTGACCGGATGGGTGCTGCGGCAGGTGCAGCGTTGGCTGAGTGGGGACGAGTTCGCAGCCATCCCGTTGGTTGTGTTGACTCGTGGTGCGGTGGCTGTTCAGCCTGGTGAGTCGGTGTCGGATTTGGCTGCGACTGCGGTGTGGGGTTTGGTGCGTTCGGCACAGACGGAGAATCCGGGCCGGTTCATTCTGCTCGACACCGACACCGATACCGAGCTGGATGCCACAGTGTTGGGCCAGGCCCTTGCTGCGGATGAGCCACAACTGGCATTGCGTAATGGGCAGCTTCACGCTGTCCGCCTGACTCGGGTCAGCCCCACCGATGAACTCTGCGTCCCGGCCTCATCGCAGGGGCTGTGGCGGCTGGATTCCACGGAGAAGGGCACGCTGGAAAATCTGACGCTGGTACCTTGTCCCGAGCTGGCCAGCCCGTTGGAGCCCGGGCAGGTCCGGATTCGGGTGCGTGCAGCGGGCCTGAACTTCCGTGACGTGCTCAACGCCCTGGGCGTTGTTGACGATCCGCGTGCGGCTGGACCGCTGGGTAGCGAAGTGGCTGGCGTGATCACGGAGGTCGGGCCTGAGGTGACCGGTCTGAAGACCGGTGACCGGGTCATGGGATTGGTACCCGGAGGATTCGGTCCGGTTGCGGTGACCGATCACCGGCTGCTGGTGGTGGTCCCGCAGGATTGGTCGTTCACGACTGCCGCGTCGGTCCCGATTGTGTTCCTGACGGCTTTTTACGGGCTGGTGGATCTTGCGGGCCTGTGTGCTGGTGAGTCGGTTTTGGTGCATGCCGGTGCTGGTGGTGTGGGTTTGGCGGCTATCCAGCTTGCCCAGCACCTTGGGGCGGACGTCTACGCCACCGCGAGTGAAGCGAAGTGGCGTGTGCTGCATGAGTGGGGTGTGCCGCAAGGCCAGGTGGCGTCTTCACGGGACCTGACCTTCCGGGAGAGCTTCCGTGCGGCTACGGCTGGCCGTGGTGTGGATGTGGTGCTGAACTCCCTGGCAGGGGAGTTCGTGGATGCGTCGCTGGATGTGTTGACTCCTGGCGGGCGGTTCCTGGAGATGGGCAAGACCGATATCCGGTCGGCTCAGGATCTGCCTGCGGAGGTGGCCTATCGGGCATTCGACCTGATGGATGCTGGCGTTGACCGTATCCAGGAGATGCTGCGGGAATTGGTGGGCCTGTTCGAAGCTGGTGTGCTGCGGCCGCTGCCAGTGACGAGTTGGGACGTGCGCCAGGGACGGGATGCTTTCCGGTTCATGAGCCAGGCCAAGCACGTCGGTAAGCTGGTGCTGACGGTGCCTCAGGTTCTCGATGTGGGCGGCACGGTCGTCATCACCGGTGGTACTGGTGGCCTGGGTGGCGTGGTGGCGCGGCATCTGGTGGCCGAGCACGGTGTTCGGCATCTGCTATTGGTGAGTCGGCGTGGTATGGATGCTCCGGGGGCCGCGGGGCTGGTGGCGGAGCTGACGGAGCAGGGCGCCGCGGTGTCGGTCATGGCGTGCGATGTGAGCGATCGGCAGGCTTTAGCTGGGGTATTGGGGTCTGTGTCGTCGGATCATCCGGTGACGGGTGTGGTGCACACCGCGGGGGTTCTCGAGGACGGTGTGATCGGTTCGCTGTCACGGGAGCAGTTGGACCGAGTGTTGGCTCCTAAGGTCGATGCGGCTTGGCATCTGCATGAACTGACCCGTGAGTTGGACCTGTCGTTGTTCGTGGTGTTCTCGTCGCTCGCGGGAGTCGTGGGCGGTGGTGGGCAGGGTAACTACGCGGCGGGCAATGTGTTCTTGGACGCGTTGATGCAGCAGCGCCGCGGTGCGGGGCTGCCGGGTCTGTCGATGGCGTGGGGAGCCTGGACGACCGATATCGGTTTGGTGGGCACGTTGTCCCAAGCCGATATCGCGCGGATCGCTCGTTCAGCCATGCCCCCCTTGTCCGTGTCCCAGGGCATGGGCCTGTTCGACCGGGCGCTGGGCACCGGACATCCGGTCCTAGGACTGGCCCGGCTGAACGTTCAGGCCTTGCGTACCCAGCATGACGCCCCGCTGTGGCGGTCGCTGGTCGGCGGTGCGCTTCGTCGTGCTGCTGACAACACCCGTTACGGTCGTGAGGGGTTTGGGCAGCGGCTGGCTGGCCTGCCTGGCGCGGAACGCGAGCAGATTCTCGTCGATCTGGTCCGGGAATCCGCTGCGGCCGTGCTGGGACATACCTCGAGTGCGCAGATCGACACCGGCCAGCCGTTCAGCGAGCTGGGATTCGACTCACTGACCTCGGTCGAGCTGCGCAACCTGCTGCAGGCCAAAACGGGTCTCGGCCTGGCTGCCAGCGTGGTGTTCGACTACCCGACCGTTACCCGGTTGGCCGGGTACCTGGCGGGTGAGTTCGGTGAGCCACAAGCTGCGGGATCGGCTGTGGTGCCAGCGCTGGTGTCGGTCAACGACGATCCGATCGTGCTCGTCGGAATGGCCTGTCGGTTCCCTCGTGGCGTCTGGGGTCCAGACGATCTGTGGCAGCTGGTCAGTGAGGGAACTGATGGCATCACCCCGTTCCCGACCGGCCGTGGTTGGGATTTGGATGCGCTGCTCGGAAGTGATGGGTCCGGGGCGAGGACTTCGGCTACCGGCGAGGGCGGGTTTGTCGACGGTGTAGACGAGTTCGACGCGGCGTTCTTCCGGATCTCGCCACGGGAAGCGCTGGCTACCGATCCTCAGCAGCGATTGCTGCTGGAGGTGTCCTGGGAAGCGTTGGAACAGGCCGGTATCGACCCTGCTTCGCTGGCGGGCAGCCCGACCGGGGTCTTCGCTGGCGCCTTCCAGTCCGGGTATGGCGATCTGGTCTCGCGTTCGGGTGAGCAACTGCAGGGGCACCTGATCACCGGAGGTGCAGGCAGCGCGATTTCTGGCCGGGTGGCCTACACGTTGGGGTTGGAAGGGCCTGCGGTGAGTGTGGACACGGCCTGTTCCTCGTCGCTGGTCGCGATACACCTGGCTGCGCAGGCGTTGCGGTCGGGGGATTGCACGCTGGCGTTGGCCGGTGGCGTCACCGTGATGGCCACGGCCGATGCCTTTGTCGGCTTTACGGCGCAGGGTGGTTTGGCCGCGGATGGCCGGTGTAAGTCGTTCTCCGACACTGCCGATGGCACTGGGTGGTCTGAGGGTGTCGGTGTGGTGGTGATGGAGCGTTTGTCTGACGCCCGCCGCCATGGCCACGAAGTTCTAGCGGTGTTGCGGTCTAGTGCGGTGAATCAGGATGGTGCTTCGAATGGTTTGACGGCGCCGAATGGTCCGTCGCAGCAGCGTGTGATTCGTCAGGCGCTGGCGGCGGCTGGGCTTTCTCCTGTTGAGGTCGATGCGGTGGAGGCTCATGGCACTGGGACTCGGCTGGGTGACCCGATTGAGGCTCAGGCGTTGCTGGCCACGTACGGCCAGGATCGTGTCGAGGGGCAGCCGTTGTGGCTGGGTTCGTTGAAGTCCAACATCGGTCACACCCAGGCCGCTGCGGGCGTCGGGGGTGTGATCAAGATGGTCATGGCCCTGCGCCATGGTGTGCTCCCGAAGACGTTGCATGTGGACCAGCCGTCGACGCAGGTGGACTGGTCCCAGGGGGATGTGCGGTTGTTGACCGAGGCCATCCCTTGGCCGGAGAACGGCCATCCCCGCCGGGCGGGGGTGTCCTCGTTCGGTGTCAGTGGAACGAATGCGCACGTCATTCTCGAAGCCCCCGCCGACACCACGTCGGATACTCCATCGAGCACCGAAGCCTCTTCTGGTGTTGGTGTCTTGGGTGTGGGGGGTGTGGTGCCGTGGGTGTTGTCGGGGAAGTCGGTTGAGGCGGTGCGTGCGCAGGCGAGCCGCCTTCTGGAGTTTGTGGGGTCGGATTCGTCGTTGCGTGCGGTGGATGTGGGGTGGTCGTTGGTCAGTTCGCGTGCGGTGTTTGATCACCGTGTGGTGGTGGTGGGCAGTGATCGTGATGAGTTGATGGCGGGGCTGCGGGCGGCTGCTGTTGGCGAGTCGGCTGCCGGTGTGGTGTGTGGTAGTGCCCGTAGCGGTGTTCGGGTGGGTGTGTTGTTTACCGGTCAGGGTGCTCAGCGGGTGGGGATGGCTCGTGAGTTGTATGACCGGTCGCCGGTGTTTGCGTCGGCGGTGGACGCGATTGCGGCGGAGTTGGATCCTTTGCTGGATCGCCCCTTGCGTGAGGTGATGTGGGGTGGTGATGCGGATGTTTTGGAGCAGACGGGGTGGGCGCAGCCGGCGTTGTTCGTGGTGGAGGCGGCGCTGTTTGAGGTGTTGCGTGCCTGTGGGGTGAGTCCGGATTATCTGCTGGGGCATTCGATTGGTGAGGTGACGGCGGCGTATGTGGCGGGTGTGTGGTCGCTGGGGGATGCGTGTCGGGTGGTGGCGGCGCGGGCGCGGTTGATGCAGGCGCTGCCTTCGGGTGGGGCGATGGCCGCGATCCCGCTGCCCGAAGCCGAAGTGAAGGATCTGTTGCCGGAGGGTGTGTCGATCGCGGCGGTTAACACCGCTGATTCCGTGGTGGTTTCGGGGCCGCAGGCTGGGGTGGACCATGTGGCGGGGCTGGTGGCTGCTCGTGGTCGCAAGGTGACGTGGTTGCGGGTGTCGCATGCGTTTCATTCGGGGTTGATGGATCCGATGTTGGAGGAGTTTGCGGGTGTGCTGGGGACGGTGTGTTTCCGGTCGCCGCGGATTCCGGTGGTGTCGAATGTGACCGGGCGGGTTGCTACGGCTGAGCAGTTGTGTTCGGTGGGGTATTGGGTTCGGCAGGTGCGGGATGCGGTGCGGTTCGCTGATGGGGTGCGGTGGCTGGCCGATCAGGGTGTGACCGCGCTGGTGGAACTGGGCCCGGACGGGGTGCTGTCTGGCCTGGCGCAGCACAGCTGCGCACCGGACACCCTCGTCACGCCGGTGTTGCGGCACCAGACGAGCGACAGCACGCTCCGGCAGAACGACGCGGAAACGTTGTTGTCGGCGGTGGGGCGTTTGTATGCGCATGGTGTGGCGGTGGACTGGGCTGGGGTGTTTGCTGGTTGTGGTGCTACGCGAGTTTCGCTGCCGACGTATGCGTTCCAGCGGCAGCGTTTCTGGCCTGATACGGCCCCCGGACCAGCCGATGTGGCCGCCGCCGGGCTGATTTCTGCCGAGCACCCGCTGCTTGGGGCGATGGTGCCGTCGCCGCAGACCGATGGTGTGGTGTTCACCAGTCGCCTGTCCGTGCGGACTCACCCCTGGCTTGCGGATCACGTGGTGCAGGGCGCGGTGGTGTTTCCCGGTACCGGCTATGCCGAGTTCGCCATCCGTGCTGGTGACAGTGTGGGTTGTGACCGGCTGGATGAGCTGGTCCTGGAAGCACCGCTGGTCCTGCCCGCCCAAGGTGGAGCCCAGGTTCAGGTCGTGGTCGGCGATGCCGACGCCCTCGCCGGCGCAGAGACACGGCGGCGGAGCGTGGCGGTATATGCGCGCCTGGACGGAGAGGAGGCCTGGACCCGTCACGCCATGGGTGTGGTGAGCGCTGGTGCACATGCCGCCGGTCAAGACCAGGCCGATGGGACGTTCGACTCGGTGAGCCAGGCCTGGCCGGCCCCGGGTGCGACGGAACTGGATACTTCGGGGTTCTATGACCGACTGAGTGAGGGCGGTTTCCTCGTTTATGGCCCGGTGTTCCAGGGGTTGACCAAGGCGTGGCGGCACGAGAACCAGATTCTGGCGGAGGTCGAGCTCCCCGACGCTGCTCGGGCGGAGGCGTTCGGGATCCACCCGGCACTCCTGGACGCGGCACTGCACACGACAGTCTTCGCCGAGTTGGACGCGGTCCAAGGCGGAGGGTTGCCGTTCAGCTTCACGGATGTGGTGTTGCGTGCCTCGGGTGCGTCCAGGCTTCGGGTCGCGTTGACTCGCACGGGTCCTGATGAGGTGGCGGTCGCGGTCGCGGACAGCACCGGGCTGCCCGTCCTGTCGATTGGCTCACTGACCGTACGGCCCTTGGCAGCCAACAGCATCCCCACGAGCACAGGTGACCGCTCCCTGCTGAGGACGCAATGGACCGACGTCCCTACGCCGACCGCTGCTCCGACGGGGGAGTGGATGGTGGTCGATCGGGCCGACTCAACGGATGCTGTGTATGCCGATCTGCACGCGGTCGCTATCGCCCTGGAGGACGGGACTGCGGTTCCGCAGGCGGTTGTGCTGGCCGTGGCTGGGGACCCGCGCGCGGTGGTGGAGTCCACTCATGAGTTGACGGGGTGGGTGCTGCAGCAGTTGCAGTACTGGCTGAGTGGGGACGAGTTCGCCGCCATCCCGTTGGTTGTGTTGACTCGTGGTGCGGTGGCTGTTCAGCCTGGTGAGTCGGTGTCGGATTTGGCTGCGGCTGCGGTGTGGGGTTTGGTGCGTTCGGCGCAGACGGAGAATCCGGGCCGGTTCATTCTGCTCGACACCGATACCGATACCGAGCTGGATGCCACGGTGTTGGGCCAGGTCCTTGCTGCGGATGAGCCACAACTGGCATTGCGTAATGGGCAGCTTCACGCTGTCCGCCTGACTCGGGTCAGCCCCACCGATGAACTCTGCGTCCCGGCCTCATCGCAGGGGCTGTGGCGGCTGGATTCCACGGAGAAGGGCACGCTGGAAAATCTGACGTTGGTACCTTGCCCCGAGCTTGCCAGCCCGTTGGAGCCCGGGCAGGTCCGGATTCGGGTGCGTGCAGCGGGCCTGAACTTCCGTGACGTGCTCAACGCCCTGGGAATGTATCCCGGTGAGGCTGGGCCCCTGGGGGGCGAAGTGGCTGGCGTGATCACGGAGGTCGGGCCTGAGGTGACCGGTCTGAAGACCGGTGATCGGGTCATGGGGCTGGCGTTCGGGGCAGTCGGTCCGGTTGCGGTGACTGATCGCCGGCTGCTGGTGGTGGTCCCGCAGGATTGGTCGTTCACGACTGCCGCGTCGGTCCCGATTGTGTTCCTGACGGCTTTTTACGGGCTGGTGGATCTTGCGGGTCTGTGTGCTGGTGAGTCGGTTTTGGTGCATGCCGGTGCTGGTGGTGTGGGTTTGGCGGCTATCCAGCTTGCCCAGCACCTTGGGGCGGACGTCTACGCCACGGCGAGTGAAGCGAAGTGGCGTGTGCTGCATGAGTGGGGTGTGCCGCAAGGCCAGGTGGCGTCTTCACGGGACCTGACCTTCCGGGAGAGCTTCCGTGACGCTACGGCTGGCCGTGGTGTGGATGTGGTGCTGAACTCCCTGGCAGGGGAGTTCGTGGATGCGTCGCTGGATGTGTTGACTCCTGGCGGGCGGTTCCTGGAGATGGGCAAGACCGATATCCGGTCGGCTCAGGATCTGCCTGCGGAGGTGGCCTATCGGGCATTCGACCTGATGGATGCTGGCGTTGACCGTATCCAGGAGATGCTGCGGGAATTGGTGGGCCTGTTCGAAGCTGGTGTGCTGCGGCCGCTGCCAGTGACGAGTTGGGACGTGCGCCAGGGGCGGGATGCTTTCCGGTTCATGAGCCAGGCCAAGCACGTCGGTAAGCTGGTGCTGACGGTGCCTCAGGTTCTCGATGTGGGCGGCACGGTCGTCATCACCGGTGGTACTGGTGGCCTGGGTGGCGTGGTGGCGCGGCATCTGGTGGCCGAGCACGGTGTTCGGCATCTGCTATTGGTGAGTCGGCGTGGTATGGATGCTCCGGGGGCCGCGGGGCTGGTGGCGGAGTTGGGGCAGCTGGGTGCCGCGGTCTCAGTCGCTTCGTGTGATGTGTCTGACCGACAGGCGTTGGCCGAGGTGCTGGCCTCCGTCTCGTCGGATCATCCGGTGACGGGTGTGGTGCACACCGCGGGTGTTCTCGAGGACGGTGTGATCGGTTCGCTGTCACGGGAGCAGTTGGACCGGGTGTTGGCTCCTAAGGTCGATGCGGCTTGGTATCTGCATGAACTGACTCGTGAGTTGGACCTGTCGTTGTTCGTGGTGTTCTCGTCGCTCGCGGGAGTCGTGGGCGGTGGTGGGCAGGGTAATTACGCGGCGGGCAATGTGTTCTTGGACGCGTTGATGCAGCAGCGCCGCGGTGCGGGGCTGCCGGGTCTGTCGATGGCGTGGGGTGCCTGGACGACCGATATCGGTTTGGTGGGCACGTTGTCCCAAGCCGATATCGCGCGGATCGCTCGTTCAGCCATGCCCCCGTTGTCCGTCGAACAAGGCGTGGAACTGTTCGACCGCGCGTTGGACACCGGTCATTCCGTGCTGGCGTTGACCCGTTTGAACGTTCAGGCCTTGCGTGCCCAGCAGGACATCCCGGCCGTGTGGCGGTCGCTGGTCGGCGGTGCGCTTCGTCGTGCTGCTGACAACTCCCGTTACGGTCGTGAGGGGTTTGGGCAGCGGCTGGCTGGCCTGCCTGGCGCGGAACGCGAGCAGATTCTCGTCGATCTGGTTCGGGAATCCGCTGCGGCCGTGCTGGGACATACCTCGAGTGCGCAGATCGACACCGGCCAGCCGTTCAGCGAGCTGGGATTCGACTCACTGACCTCGGTCGAGCTGCGCAACCTGCTGCAGGCCAAAACGGGTCTCGGCCTGGCTGCCAGCGTGGTGTTCGACTACCCGACCGTTACCCGGTTGGCTGGGTACCTGGCGGGTGAGTTCGGTGAGCCGCAAGCTGCGGGATCGGCTGTGGTGCCGGCGATGGTGTCGGTCACCGACGATCCGATCGTGCTCGTGGGGATGGCCTGTCGTTTTCCCGGTGGAGTGTCGGATCCGGACGGTCTGTGGCGACTGGTGACCGACGAGGTCGATGGCATTATCCCGTTTCCCACTGATCGTGGCTGGGATCTGGATGCGTTGCTCGGTAGTGATGGATCCGGGGCAGGGACGTCAGCCACCGGCGAGGGCGGGTTTGTCGACGGTGTAGACGAGTTCGACGCGGCGTTCTTCCGGATCTCGCCACGGGAAGCACTGGCTACCGATCCTCAGCAGCGATTGCTGCTGGAGGTGTCCTGGGAAGCGTTGGAACAGGCCGGTATCATTCCCGCTTCACTGGCGGGCACCCCGACCGGCGTCTTTGCCGGCGCCTACCAGTCCGGGTACACCGAGCTGGTCGCTCATAGCGGTGAGCAGTTGCGAGGTCACCTGGTCACTGGCGGCGCGGGCAGTGCGATTTCGGGCCGGGTGGCCTACACGTTGGGGCTGGAAGGCCCTGCGGTGAGTGTGGACACGGCCTGTTCCTCGTCGTTGGTGGCTATGCACCTGGCTGCGCAGGCACTGCGCGCTGGCGAGTGCACGCTGGCCCTGGCAGGCGGCGTCACCGTGATGGCCACACCCGACGCGATAGTCGGGCTTACGGCGCAGGGGCCGCTGGCCTCGGACGGGCGCTGCAAGTCGTTCTCCGACACCGCCGACGGCGCCGGATGGTCCGAAGGTGTCGGAGTTGTGGTCATGGAGCGGTTGTCCGATGCCCGCCGTCACGGCCACCAGGTCTTGGCGGTGTTGCGGTCCAGCGCCGTCAACCAGGACGGTGCCTCCAACGGCCTGACCGCCCCGAATGGTCCGTCACAGCAGCGGGTGATTCGTCAGGCGCTGGCCGCGGCTGGGCTTTCGCCTGCGGAGGTCGACGCAGTCGAAGCCCACGGCACCGGCACCCGGCTGGGCGACCCGATCGAGGCTCAGGCACTGCTGGCCACATATGGTCAGGACAGGCCCGAGGGCCAGCCACTATGGCTCGGATCGTTGAAATCCAACATCGGCCACACCCAAGCCGCTGCGGGCGTCGGGGGTGTGATCAAGATGGTCATGGCCCTGCGCCACGGCGTGCTTCCCAAGACACTGCACGTGGAGCAGCCCTCGACGCAGGTGGACTGGACCCAGGGCGATGTGCGGTTGCTGACCGAGGCCACCCCCTGGCCGGAGAACGACCACCCACGCCGGGCCGGCGTGTCCTCGTTCGGGATCAGTGGAACGAACGCGCATGTCATCATCGAAGCGCCAGCCGATACCGACATCCCATCTGAGATTTCCGGTGGGGGCGGTCTGGTGCCGTGGGTGTTGTCGGGGAAGACGGACGACGCGGTGCGTGCGCAAGCGAACCGGTTGCTGGAGTATCTGGAAGCCGATCCGTCGCTGCGGCCGGTGGATGTGGGGTGGTCGCTGGTCAGTTCGCGGGAGGCGTTCGATCACCGGGTGGTCGTGGTGGGCGACGACCGGGACGAGTTGATGGCCGGTCTGCGCGCAGCTGCCGCTGGGGAGTCCGCTCCGGGGGTGCTGCGGGGCACGGCCCGGGCCGGTGACCGAGTGGTGTTCGTGTTCCCGGGGCAGGGCGGTCAGTGGGTTGGTATGGCCCAAGACCTCTATGCCCAGTCCCCGGTCTTCGCTGAGGCGATGCAGGAGTGCGCCCAGGCGCTGGAGCCGTTCGTGGACTGGTCACTGGAGCAGGTACTCGACGACGAGGCCGCGCTGGCACGGGTGGACGTCGTGCAGCCGGTGCTGTGGGCGGTGATGGTGTCCTTGGCGGCGCTGTGGCGGTCGTTCGGGGTCGAACCGGCCGCGGTATTGGGGGCGAGTCAGGGGGAGATCGCAGCGGCGTGTGTGGCCGGCGAGTTGGACATGGCTGATGCGGCGCGGGTGGTGGCGTTGCGCAGTCAGTTGCTGGCCGAGCGGATGGTCGGCCGGGGCCTGCTGGCCTCGGTGGCGTTGCCGGTGGAGCGGGTGCTGGAGCTCCTGCCCGATGCCTTGAGCATCGCCGGAGTGAACGGGCCGGCGACGGTGACGGTGGCCGGGCCGGTGGACGCGGTCGAGGAATTCACCGCGCGGCTCACCGAGGACGGGGTGCGGGCCAGGGTGGTCGCCTCCTCCGTCGCCACGCACTGCGCTCAGGTCGACGAACTCGCTGATGAACTGGCTGAACTGCTGCGCGACGTGCGCGCCCGCGCTGGCACCGTGCCGTTCTACTCCACGGTGACACCCGGCCTGCGCGCGCCGGGGACGCTGGACGCGGAGTACTGGTTCGCGAATATGCGCGAGCCGGTGTCGTTCCAGCCGGTGGTTCGCGAGCTGGTCGAGGCCGGGCTGCACACGTTCGTCGAGGTCAGCCCGCATCCGGTGTTGATTCCTGCGGTCCAGGACATTGTGGACGAGAACCAGGACACCGCGGTGGCTGTGGGCACGCTCCGCCGCGGTGAGGGAAATCTGCGCCGAGCGGTGTCGACGATGGCGCAGGCGTATGCGCAGGGTGTGGACGTGGACTGGGCCGGGGTGTTCGCCGGTCGTGGCGCTACGCGAGTTCCGCTGCCGACGTATGCCTTCCAGCGGCAGCGCTTTTGGCCCGACACGTCGAGTGGTCCGGCTGATGTGGCCGCGGCGGGGTTGAGCTCGGCGGATCACCCGCTGCTGGGTGCGACGGTGTTGTTGCCGCAGACGGATGGCGTGTTGTTCACCAGTCGCCTGTCGCTGCGAACACACCCGTGGCTCGCCGATCACGCGGTGCAAGGCACCGTGATCTTCCCCGGGACCGGTTATGTCGAGTTGGCCATCCGCGCTGGTGACAGTGTGGGCTGCGACCGGCTAGAGGAATTGGTCCTGGAGACACCGCTGGTCTTGCCCATCCAGGGGGGTGCCCAGCTCCAGGTCGTGGTTGGCGATGCCGATACCCCAGCGGAGGCGGAGGTGCGGCGGAGTGTGGCGGTGTATGCGCGCCTGGACGGGCAGGAGGCCTGGACACGACACGCCACCGGCGTGGTCAGCACGTCCCCACCCGGCGCCACTGGTCACGACCGGGCCGATGAGCTGTTGCAATCGGTGGCGCAGGCCTGGCCTGTGCCTGGTGCGATGGAGCTGGACACTTCGCAGTTCTACGACCAGCTCGGTGAGGGCGGCTTCGCATATGGTCCGGTGTTCCGGGGGTTGAGCAAGGCATGGAAGAGCGGGGACCGGATTCTGGCTGAGGTCGAGCTCCCCGAGGCTGGGCGTGGTCTGGCGGAGTCTTTTGGTATTCATCCGGCGTTGTTGGATGCGGCGTTGCACCCCACGGTCTTCGCCGGGTTGGACTCGGCGCGGGACGGTGGGTTGCCGTTCAGCTTCACGGATGTGGTGTTGCGCGCCTCTGGTGCGTCCCGGTTGCGGGTTGCGTTGACCCGTACGGGTCCGGATGAGGTGGCGATTGCGGTCGCGGACAGCACGGGGTTGCCCGTGTTGTCGATCGGCTCGCTGACCGTCCGGCCGCTGACTGCCGACGGCCTCACCACCGGTACGAACGATGGGTCCTTGCTGAGGTTGGAGTGGATCGATATACCTCCCCGGTCCGCTGCTTCGGTGGGGGAGTGGGTGGTGGTCGACCGTGCGGGTGCTGATATGGGTGGGGTCAGCACTGCCCTGGAGGACGGGGCCGCGGTTCCGCAGGCGGTTGTGCTGGCCGTGTCCGGGGACCCGCACGCGGTGGTGGACTCAACCCACGAGCTGACCGGGTGGGTGTTGCGGCAGGTGCAGCACTGGTTGGGTGAGGACCGCTTCACCACGGTGCCGTTGGTTGTGTGGACTCGGGGTGCGGTTGCTTCTCGGTCTGGTGAGTCGGTGTCGGATTTGGCTGCGGCTGCGGTGTGGGGTTTGGTGCGTTCGGCGCAGACGGAAAATCCCGGGCGGTTCGTTCTGCTCGACACCGACACCGACATCGAGTTGGACGCCGCGGTGCTGGGCCAGGTGCTGGCTGTGGATGAGCCGCAGTTGGTGCTGCGTGATGGGCAGTTGCACGCTGCTCGCTTGACCCGGGTCAGTCCCACCGATGAACCCTCCACTTTCCCGGAGTCGGTTTTGGGTGGTTCGGGGACGATGGTGGTCACGGGTGGCACTGGTGGTTTGGGCGGTGTGCTGGCGCGGCATCTGGTGGCCGTGCACGGTGTTCAGCGTCTGTTGCTGCTGAGTCGGCGTGGCATGGATGCTCCGGGGGCCGCGGAGTTGGTGGCGGAGTTGGGGCAGCTGGGCGCCGCGGTCTCAGTCGCTTCGTGTGATGTGGCTGACCGACAGGCCTTGGCCGAGGTGCTGGCTTCCGTCTCGCCGGATCATCCGGTGACCGGGGTCGTGCACGCGGCAGGGGTCCTTGAGGACGGTGTGATCGGATCGCTGTCGGGTGAGCAGCTGGACCGAGTACTGACCCCCAAGGTCGATGCGGCCTGGAATCTGCACGAACTCACCCGAGACCTGAACCTGGCATTGTTTGTGGCGTTCTCTTCCCTCGCGGGCCTGTTGGGTGGCGGAGGCCAGGGCAACTATGCGGCGGGCAACGTGTTCTTGGACGCGTTGATGCAGCAGCGCCGCGGTGAGGGGCTGCCGGGTCTGTCGATGGCGTGGGGTGCTTGGACGACCGAGGTCGGTTTGGTTGGCACGTTGTCCCAAACCGATCTCCAGCGGATCGCTCGTTCGGCCATACCGCCGTTGTCCGTGGACCAGGGCATGAGCCTGTTCGACCGGGCGCTGGGCACTGGTTATCCGGTGCTGGCGTTGACTCGGCTGAATGTGCAGGCGTTGCGTGCTCAGGCTGATGTGCCGGCTGTGTGGCGGTCGCTGGCGGGCGGTGTGCTGCGGCGTGCTGCCGACAACTCCCGGGATGGTCGTGAGGGGCTGGGGCAGCGGTTGGCCGGAATGGCCAGTGCGGAGCGCGAACGAGTTCTGCTCGATCTGGTCCGGGAATCCGCCGCGGCCGTGTTGGGGTACGCCTCAAGCACACAGATCAGCAGTGACCAGCCGTTCAAGGAGCTGGGATTCGACTCGTTGACCGCGGTCGAGCTGCGTAACTTGCTGCAGGCCAAGACGGGACTCCGCCTGGCGTCCAGCGCGGTGTTCGACTACCCGACCGTTACCCGTTTGGCTGGGTACCTGGCGGCTGGGTTCGGTGAGCCGCAACTTGCTGGGTCGGCTGTGGTGCCGGCGATGGTGTCGGTCACTGACGATCCGATCGTGCTCGTGGGGATGGCATGTCGGTTCCCTGGTGGCGTCTGGGGTCCAGACGATCTGTGGCAGCTGGTCACTGACGAGGCTGATGGCGTCACGCCGTTCCCCACTGACCGTGGCTGGGACCTGGCCAGGCTGCTGGGTAAGGGCTCCAGGGCCGGGACTTCCGCGACGGGCGAGGGTGGCTTTGTCGACGGTGTCGATGAGTTCGATGCGGCGTTCTTCCGGATCTCGCCGCGGGAGGCGCTGGCTACTGATCCTCAGCAGCGGTTGTTGCTGGAGGTGTCGTGGGAAGCGTTGGAACAGGCCGGTATAGATCCGGTGTCGTTGGCGGGCAGCCCGGCCGGCGTCTTCGTTGGCGCCTACCAGTCCGGGTACACCGAGCTCGTCGCTCGTAGCAGTGAACAAATGCAGGGTCACATGATCACCGGTGCCGCGGGCAGTGCGATTTCTGGTCGGGTGGCCTACGCGTTGGGTCTGGAAGGGCCTGCGGTGAGTGTGGACACGGCGTGTTCGTCGTCGTTGGTGGCGATTCATCTTGCGGCGCAGGCGTTGCGGTCGGGTGAGTGCACGCTGGCCCTCGCCGGTGGCGTCACGGTGATGGCCACACCCGACGTGTTCGTCGGATTCACGGTGCAGGGTGGGATGGCCGCGGACGGGCGGTGCAAGTCGTTCGCCGACGCTGCTGATGGTGCCGGATGGGCCGAGGGTGTCGGTGTGGTGGTGATGGAGCGGTTGTCTGACGCCCGCCGCCACGGCCACGAAGTTCTAGCGGTGTTGCGCTCCAGTGCGGTCAACCAGGACGGTGCTTCGAACGGGTTGACCGCCCCCAATGGTCCGTCGCAGCAGCGTGTGATTCGTCAGGCGCTGGCTGCGGCTGGGCTTTCTCCTGCTGAGGTCGATGCGGTGGAGGCCCATGGCACCGGTACTCGGCTGGGCGATCCGATTGAGGCTCAGGCGTTGCTGGCCACGTACGGCCAGGACCGTGCCGAGGGACAGCCGTTGTGGCTGGGTTCGTTGAAGTCCAACATCGGTCACACCCAGGCCGCGGCGGGTGTCGGTGGTGTGATCAAGATGGTCATGGCCCTGCGCCACGGTGTGCTCCCGAAGACGTTGCATGTGGATCAGCCGTCGACGCAGGTGGACTGGACTGAGGGTAACGTGCGGTTGCTGAGCGAGGCGATGCCCTGGCCGGAGACCGATCATCCGCGTCGGGCCGGGGTCTCCTCGTTCGGGATCAGTGGAACGAATGCGCACGCCATCCTGGAGGCCGCAACTGGCACTGATACCGGTACCGAGGCCTCGTCCGACACTCCATCTGACACCGGAACTCCGCCGGTTTTGGGTGTGGGTGGTGTGGTGCCGTGGGTGTTGTCGGGGAAGTCGGTTGAGGCGGTGCGTGCGCAGGCGGTCCGTTTGTTGGAGTTTGTGGGGTCGGATTCGTCGTTGCGTGCGGTGGATGTGGGGTGGTCGTTGGTCAGTTCGCGTGCGGTGTTCGATCACCGTGTGGTGGTGGTGGGCAGTGATCGTGATGAGTTGATGGCGGGGCTGCGGGCGGCTGCTGTTGGCGAGTCGGCTGCCGGTGTGGTGTGTGGTAGTGCGCGGGCCGGTGCTCGGGTGGGTGTGTTGTTTACCGGTCAGGGTGCTCAGCGGGTGGGGATGGCTCGTGAGTTGTATGACCGGTCGCCGGTGTTTGCGTTGGCGGTGGACGCGATTGCGGCGGAGTTGGATCCTTTGCTG
>NZ_JARJBC010000041.1:0-36580 GCF_029269905.1 Streptomyces silvisoli
GCGGGTACCACATCGCTGCGCGATGTGCAAGCGAACACCCGTGCTGCGCACGGGTGTTGCGCTCTCGCTCCGCGAGAGCGCTGGCGGGTGGCTGCGCCACCCGCACAACCTCGGTGCTGCGCACCGAGGTTGACAGTCCGTCCGCTTCGCTCCCGGACTGGGCGGGGCTTTGCCCCGATACCAGGCCTCCGCTGCGCTCCAGCCTGGCCAGCGGGTCCGCTGCGCTCCCCCGCCTGACGGTCCTTTCGGCTGCGCCTCCAGGACCGTTGGGACCCGCTGTCGCGGGCCGGGCTGGCTACGAGGGTGGGGGTCGCTCGTTCGTGTGGGTTCTAGTGTACCGCGTGCATCAGGTTGATGCAGCATGTACCTTTGGCGAAAACACGGGACACCCTCCAACGGAACCTTCCCGGAATTTCGAGAGGAACGACCGCAGATGACCGGTCACCACGAATCTACCGGACCCGATCCCGCGCTGAGCAGCGATTCTGTGCGCCGGGTGAGCCAGTATCAGACGGCGGGAGTGAACGCCCGGTTGAAGGTGTTCGCGCTCCTGGAGGCGCAGGGCGTGCCTGCGAGTGAGGCGGACGACCTGGTGGCCGCGCTGGAGGCCGGGGCGGTCGCCGGGGCGCAGTGCGAGGTGGTGGAGCTGGGTGGCATGGCGCCGGCCTCTCGGGGTGCGGTGTTCTCGGACGGCTGGGATGACGGCGTGACGGCCGTGAGCGAGGCCCTGGTGGGCATCGCGGACCGGGAGTGGTCCCGGCGCGGGGGCCGGTCGGCCGGGGCTGCTGAACTGGCCGCACACATTGCGGACGTGAGGCAGCGTGAGCGGGCCGACCTGGTGCGGCTGGAGAGGTTCGTCCGGGAGTCCGTGCTGCCGGGCACTCATCCGCACACCACGGCGCGGCGCCGGGTGCTGGAGGCGCTGGGTGAGGCCGGCGGTCTGTGCACGGCCCGGACGCGGAACGCGGACGGGGATGTCGTGGTCTGCACGCTCGATGCCGGGCACTACGACCCGGACGACAAGCCGCCGTTCAAGGACGGGAAGCCGGGCGGCTGGCACAAGGCGGATGCGTCGATCTGGAACGACTTGGGCGCGGCGTGCATTCCGCACGCGGCCCTCTGAAAGACCACGGGAATTGACCGCTCGGGGAGGCATGGAAATGTCAGCGATTCAGCTCAAGGAACACCAGGTCGATCAGCGCTCCGCGTTTCGCAGGTGGGTGGGATTCCCTGCAAGGTCATCTGTGCCCCCGCAGGGTGCCCGGGGCACGATCGTGTCAGCGACCGGCTCGGGCAAGACGATCACGGCCGCTGCGTGCGCGCTGGAGAGCTTTGCGGACGGCCGGATCCTCGTGACCGTGCCCACCCTGGACCTGCTCGTACAGACCGCCCAAGCGTGGCGTCTGGTGGGGCACCGCGCCCCCATGGTCGCGGTGTGCTCGCTGGAGAATGACCCGGTCCTGAACGAGCTGGGCGTGCGCACCACCACCAACCCGATCCAGCTCGCCCTGTGGGCAGGGGCGGGGCCCGTGGTCATGTTCGCCACGTACGCCTCCCTCGTGGACCGCGAGGACTTCGACGACCCGCTGGGCCAGGGACGCGTTCGCGGACCGCTGGAGGCCGCTCTGGCGGGCGGAGAGCGCCTGTACGGGCAGCAGATGGACGGTTTCTCGCTCGCCATCGTGGACGAAGCCCACTCAACCGCAGGCGATCTTGGCAGGCCCTGGGCCGCCATCCACGACAACGCCCGTATCCCGGCGGACTTCCGGCTCTACCTCACCGCGACCCCCCGCATCCTCGCCGCGCCCCGGCCCCAGAAGGGCGCGGACGGCCAGGAGCTGGAGATCGCGACCATGGCCGATGACCCAGAGGGCACCTACGGCGCGTGGCTCGCCGAGCTCGGGCTCTCGGAGGCGATCGAGCGCGAGATCCTCGCCGGGTTCGAGATCGACGTCCTGGAGATCCGCGACCCCTCCCCCGTCATCGGTGAGTCCGAAGAGGCGCAGCGCGGGCGGCGCCTGGCGCTGCTGCAGACCGCGCTCCTGGAGCACGCGGCGAAGTGGAACCTCAAGACCGTCATGACGTTCCACCAGAAGGTGGAGGAGGCCGCCGCGTTCGCGGAGAAGCTGCCGAAGACCGCAGCCGAGCTGTACGTCAACGATGTCACCGACGACGACCTGGCCGCCGCCGACAAGCTGCCGAAGTCCTCCATCGACGCGGAGTTCTACGAGCTCGAGGCAGGCCGCCACGTCCCGCCGGACCGGGTGTGGTCGGCATGGCTGTGCGGCGACCACCTCGTGACCGAACGACGGGAGGTGCTGCGCCAGTTCGCCAACGGCATCGACGCGGCCGGGCGCCGGGTGCACCGCGCCTTCCTCGCCAGCGTTCGCGTCCTCGGGGAAGGCGTCGACATCACCGGCGAGCGGGGAGTCGAGGCCATCTGCTTCGCGGACAGCCGCGGCTCCCAGGTGGAGATCGTGCAGAACATCGGCCGGGCGCTGAGGCTCAACAAGGACGGCAGCACGAAGGTCGCGCGGATCATCGTGCCGGTGTTCCTGGAGCCCGGCGAGGACCCCACCGACATGGTCGCCAGCGCCTCGTTCCGCCCCCTTGTAGCGGTCCTCCAGGGCCTGCGCAGTCATGATGAGCGCCTGGTCGAGCAGCTCGCCTCCCGCGCCCTCACCAGCGGCAAGCGCAAGGTCCACCTCCAGCGCAATGAGGACGGGCAGATCGTCGGGGCCAGCGGCGAGGGTGAGGGCGAGAACCAGGAGCAGGACGACACCGACGCGGCTGCCGAGTCGACCCTGCTCCACTTCTCCAGCCCGCGCGACGCGGCGACCATCGCCGCGTTCCTGCGCACCCGGGTCTACCGGCCCGAGTCCCTGGTGTGGCTGGAGGGCTACCAGGCCCTGCTGCGCTGGCGGGCGGAGAACGAGATCACCGGCCTGTACGCCGTTCCGTACGACGTTGAGGTCGAAGTCGGGGCGACCAAGGCGTTTCCGCTTGGGCGGTGGGTGCACCAGCAGCGCAAGGCGCTGCGGGCGGGCGAGCTGGAGGACCGGCGCAAGGTCCTCCTGGACACGCCGGAGGCCGGGATGGTCTGGGAGCCGGGCGAGGAAGCCTGGGAGAACAAGCTCGCCGCGCTCCGGTCCTACCGGCGGGCCACCGGGCACCTCGCACCGCGTCAGGACGCGGTATGGGGCGAAGGCGAGGCGATGGTGCCCATCGGGCAGCACATGGCCAACCTCCGGCGCAAAGGCGCAAAGAACGGCCTGGGCAAGGACCCGGAGCGGGCCGCCGTACGCGCAGCGCAGCTGACGGAGATCGACCCGGACTGGAACTGCCCGTGGCCGCTGGACTGGCAGCGCCACTACCGCGTCCTCGCCGACCTCGTCGACGCCGACGGCCACCTGCCCCACATCGCACCGGGCGTGATGTTCGAGGGCGACGACCTGGGCAAGTGGCTCGCGCGGCAGCAGGAAGCGGGCACCTGGACTCGACTCCTCCCCAAACAGCAGGAGCGGCTGACCACGCTGGGCGTACAGCCCGCTGCGGCCTCGCCTGTTACCCCGGCAGCCCCGCGTTCTGCGAAGAGCCCGAGCAAAGCCGAGCAGGCGTTCCAACGGGGCCTGACGGCGCTCGCGCAGTGGGTCGAGCGGGAGGGCGCGAACCGGCCGGTACCCCGCGGCCATGCTGAGGAAATCGCGGTCGACGGCGAGACGGAGGCGGTGGTCGTGAAGCTGGGCGTATGGGTCTCCAACACCAAGTCCCGGCGCGACAAGCTCGCCCAGGAGCAGCTGGACGCGCTGCGGGAACTGGGCATGCAGTGGGTGTGACGCCGACCGTCAGTGGGGAGTCCCTACGGCCGACCAGATGCGCGAGCACCACCGGGTGAGTGAGCGGCCCGCGGCTCTGCTGTTGGCGTTTACGGCACGCGGCGAACGAGACCAGCGGCGAGCCACTGCACGAGAGGGGTGGCGGCCAAGTGGACCGGCATCTGCGCTTAGTTGGTGTGTCTACTCATCCGTCGTTGGAGGGGAAGGAATCAGGGTCGGGCAGGATGAGCACCCATGACGGGTGGGAAAGACAAGCTGATGGAGATGCTGCGCCGCACCGGGCTGCACATCGCGGGTGACTGGAAGACCGAGGAGGTAGTGCCGCCCCGAGCCGCGTGGCGCCTGGTCGTCGCGGGAGAAGCCAGGCCGACCGTGAGTGTGAGGGCAGACCGAGCGGACCTGGTCGCCGAGCTCAATGCGCAGTGGCACCGGCTCGGGACCGAGAGCGGGATCTTCGGCGGGGATGGTGTCTTCCTGATCGACGTCGCGGGCAACTGGACAGGCTGCGCGCCCAGGCCTTGGACGCGGGTGCAGCTCACGGAGCAGTGGGACCTCGCCGGAGTTTTGGGCGAGCGGCCCGGGCAGCCGGAGTTCGTCATCCTCTCGATGGACGGGGACACCCTGCTGGGAGTGACCACTGAAGAAGACGAGGTATGGCTGATCGTCGTGGACCACCTGCGAGAGCGGCAAGAGGCAGCCGCTCGGGCGGCGGCCCAGGAGAGCCCGCGGGAGCGGGCAGCCGCTTGGACATCGCTGTTTCAGGGGCCGGGGTCTTCGGAGAGGGTGCGTGAGATGTGGGCGCACGGGCTGGCACTCAACCCGGCCGCCCCCGATGCTCTGCGTGCCCGTCTCCTTGGTGTATCGCACTTCCTCCTGTGGCGGCGTCTGCCTGCGGCGGTCGTCGAGGCGGCCATCGTCCACCCGGATGGGAAGGTGAGGCAGTTGCTGGCCGAGGCCCAGCCGGGCCTCACAGCGGAGCAGTGGACTCGTCTGATCCTGGGCGAGCGGGAATCCCGGCCCCGCTGGGTCCTCACCCTGCTGGCGGCTGACCAGCGCGCCGAGCTCACCGACGCCGCGTACGAGCAACTCGCCGCGGACCCTTCCGTCCGGGTCCGGGAAGAGACAGCTCGTCTTCGCGGACTGCCCGTACGGATACTGACCGCGCTGGCTGGCGACGACGATCCCTCTGTACGCGCCTCAGCCTGCCAAAGGGCCTGGCCTCATCTGGACGGCCCGGCCCGGCGCAAGCTTCTGAGCGATCCTTCCGGCAAAGTGCGCATCGAGGCGCTGTTGCGGTACCACCGAGAGCACCCGATGCCCCGTTCGGTGTTCGATACCGAAGGAGTCCGAGAGCGCGCGGTGGAGTCCTGCCGCCTCGAACGCGGCCTCGCCGAACACCTGGTCCACCACGGAGAGCCGGCCCAGCGCAGCTCTCTCGCGGGCAACCCGCACCTGGACCCGGACCTGGTCGGACTTCTTGCCCAGGACCCTGACGAGAACGTCCGCTTCGTGGTGGCCACACGCGCCGACATCACCGAGGAGCAGCGGGCGGGCATCCCCATCGACTTCGACCCGCGCGGGCACTACTACCCGCTCGACTGGGTCATGGCACTGCACGAGGATCCCGGCGCCATGCGCCGCCTGGCCGCCTCCTCCCACCCCCTGATACGCAGGAGCGTTGCCCGGGCCCGGCACCTCCCTGCGGACGTCGTCGAACGCCTTGCCCGCGACGACGACCGCGTCGTCCAGCTCTTCCTCGCGGAATCCTGCGACGACGCGCCCGCTGACATGCTCCTGCGGGTGTGGCAGTGGTGGACCGGCAGCCTCAGTACCCCCGACCGCCCTCACGGCCACCCCAACTTCCCCCGCCGCGACCTGCTGCGCTACGCCAACGACCCGAACGCCAGAATGCGCCAGCTGGCCTTGGACGACCCGGAGTCCACGCCAGAGCTGGTGGAGACGTTCAGCCGGGACAGCAACGAGGAAGTACGGCACCGGGCCGCGTCCGACCCACGCCTTTCGCCCGCATCAGCGGTCCGGCTGCTCGACGACCCGCACGAACGTGTCCGCTACGCCGCCGCCCTGCATCCAAGGCTGCCCGCCCGGGTGATAATCCGGTTGCTGCGGGACGCCGACACCGCACAAACCGCGGCCCGACACCCCGCCCTGCCCGTCCCCGTCATGGAACAGATGCTCCAGCGGATCCAGCATCCGGCCCCGGTCGCACCAGGACCGTAAGAAGCCGCCATGCCTCCGGGATCGAGAGGGTTGGGCTGCCGTGCGGCCTCGCAGGCGGGCCGGCTGTATCGGATGGCGATGGTTGCTGTCAGTCGTATGCCGATTCCGGTCAGTTGGGTGCCGAAGGGCTGGGATACCTGGGACCAGGACAGCAGGCCGTGCTGTCCCGTACTCGGCGAGAGGGGCCGCGTGTGCCGGGAAGCCGTGGCGAGCATCAGCAAGACAGCCCGGAGGCCGTGTTTCCGCCGGTGGCGGGCCGGGCGGCGGCAATGCCCCGACTGCTGGATCTCGACAGCCGCGGTGAGCTGAGCGCCGCGCATGTGCGCCTGGTGGCAAAGGCGTTGGGGAAGTCGGAGCGGACGGTGTGGCGGTGGCTGGCCGCTGCCCGGGACGATCACCGCCTCGCACGGGTGGAGGCGCCCCATTTCACGGTCACCACGGAAGTCCGGCGGCTGCTGGCGCTGTGGGGCGGTAACGCCTCCCGGGTCCACGCCGAGCTGGTACAGCGGGCGGCCGACGATCCGAACGCTCCCGCGGTGCCCTCGCTCTCCACGTTGCACCGGGCGATCCGCCGGGACCTGACCCGCGGCGAGCGGGCCGGGCTGAAGAGTGGGGAAGCCGCCCGCCGTGCTCACGACGTGTTCGGGCAGCGCCCGCCGACGCACCGCAACGCGGCGTGGGAGGGCGACCACAAGCATGTGCCCGTCGAGGTCGATGTGGAGGGCGAGCTGGCCACACCGTGGGTGACCTGGTTCATCGACTGCGCCACCAAGGCGATCACCGGGGTGGCGGTCACCGCGCACGCTCCGAGCCGGGACGCGGTGCTGGCGTCCCTGCGGATCGCGATCACCCGCAGCGAGCCGTTCGGGCCGGTGGGCGGGCTGCCGGGTCAGATCCGGGTCGATCGCGGCAAGGAGTTCCTGTGCGCGACGGTCACCGCGGCGATGGGCGCGCTTGCCGTCCCCGTCACCGATCTGCCCGCCTACAGCCCGCACTTGAAGGGCTCGATCGAGGCGCTGAACGACGCGGTGGAGGAGATGTTCCTCGTCTCGCTCCCCCGCTACACCGGCCGCCAGAAACTCACCGGTGGCCGGCTCGCCGACCCCGACGCTCCGCCCCTGACCTACGAGGCGTTCGTGGGGCTGCTGCTGGACTGGGTGACCTGGTGGAACACCCTCCATCGTCCCGCCGCGCTGAACGGGGAGACCCCCCTCCAGGCGTGGCAGGCCGACGCGACACCGCTCACGGATGTGTCCGCCGGGCAACTGGCGACGTTCGCCCTGGAGGACAACGGCCGCACGTACACGATCAGCACCAGCGGGGTGCGGTGGCGCCGCCGGGACTACCTCGCCCCGTGGATGAACGGCCGTACCGGCACCAAAGTCTCGGTACGGCACCTGCCCCACCACGACGACACCATCGAGGTCTTCGACGCGGCGACCGGACGCCATCTCGGGTCGGCATTCCTGGCCGCTGCGGCAAGCCGGGAGCAGATCCGCTCCGTCCAGGCCGCACGGACCGCGGCCGCCCGGCGACTCAAGGCCGATCTGAAAGCCGCGGAGAGGCTGCGTCGGCGGCGCTTCGAGGCCTCCACCACCGCGGCCCCGCCTCGTCCACTCGTCTCCCCGACCTCCGCGCAGGCCGAAGAGGAACTGGGAGCAGCGGCGCAGACGGACCGCCGTGCGCTGGCCCGTCCCGACTTGGTTCCGCACGGCCCCGCACCCGATACCTGGGCCCGCCCCAGGCCCCCGCGCACACCCACTCGTGATGAGGACCAAGCTGATGATCGCTGACCTGGACTACGGGCTGCTGCCCGACGAGAGCGAAGACCACTTCCTGGGCCTGGAGCAGGCCCAGTTGGTCGGCACCGACACGCTGCTGACCACCCGGGACAACATCGAGGCCGTCATCGAGGCCAAGGCCATGATGTGCGTCTACGGGCCGGCCGGATCCGGCAAGACAATGTCGGTGAACTCCGCGCTGCGTCATCTCGCCCCGGACATCACCCACCGCCTGGAGCTGCGGGCCGGACCGACCCCCAGGGACATCCGCCATGGTCTCTTCCAGGCGCTGGGGCTGCCCGGTGAGCCGCCGGCCCGCCCGATCGAGTTCGACACCCTCCTCAAGGAGGCGCTCGCCGAGGAGTTCCGGGTCCTGGTCTGTGATGAGGCGCAGTGGATGAAGAAGACCGGGTTCGAGTTCTGGCGCCACCTGTGGGACGACAAACGCACCAACATCGCCGTGATCTTCGCCGGGGGCGACGGCTGCTACAAGGTCCTGCGCCGCGAACCCATGCTGGCCTCCAGGATCTTCATCTGGCAGGAGTTCACCCGCATGTCCAAAGACGAGGTCCGCGCCACGATCCCCGCATTCCACCCCGTCTGGACAGACGTGGACACCGCGTTGATCGACGCGATCGACAAGCAGGCCGCCCACGGCAGCTTCCGCAACTGGGCCAACATCACCACCCACATCCTCTCCGGCATGAAGAAACTGAACCTCAGACAGGTCGACGAAGACCTCGTGCGCTGGGTCTACAGCAAGATCGGCGGCATGTAGTGCAGGTCGGCGTCCTCCCGGCCGTCACTGTCCTCGTCGACAAAGACGACCACCCCAGCTGGACGGCCGCCGCGCATGCAGCACACGACCCAGTCCTGGGACGTCTGACCGTCGACCCCAGCCCTGCCAACGGAGCACCCGCCGCCCTCGCCCACGACCTGCTCTACGCCCTGGGCAAGCGACTCCCCCAAGGCGGAGAGACGTACGGGACGTGGGCCGACTCCCAGCGCCCCGCCTTGGACGCGGTCGCCGCCTGGATCCTCACCCACCGCATCGGGCATCTCATCGTCTGCCGCACCGACCACCTCACCACCGCCCGCCAGCAACAACTACTCGCCCTGCGCGAACGCTGCGGCATCCGCCTCAGCCTCCTCTGGCACCGGCCGACCGGCCCCGCCCTGAGAACGCTCCTCGAACAGACCCCGTACCGCCTCGTCGACACCCTCCCCCAGGCCCGTGCGGTCCTGGACCGCACCACGGGCCACTCACCGGACGGCACGCGAAGCGCCGGACAGCAAGCGACCACCGGACCAGCCTCCAGCCCGGACGACGCGCAGTGGATCACCTCCCCGGCGTGGTCGGACGGCGTGGTGACAGACCGTCCGAAACGCGCCGGGTGCCCAGGCGCGCCCGATCTCACCTCCACGAAGGGCGGCGCACCGCCCGCCCGGAGGCAGAGCCGCACACCAGCAGACGTCCTCGCCGCCCGGCTGAACACCGTGGCGCACCCCCTGCACGCCACGGCCCTGACCATCCACGCAGTCACCGGGGCAGACATCAGCAGGCTCGCGCTGATCCGCGGAATCGACATCAACGAAACAGCGACCGCCGTCAAAGTCCACGACAGCACGGCCCACCGCAGATGCCGGCTCTACCCCCTCCCCACCTGGGCGCGCTGCCTCGTACGCACCGCCGGCATCCACGGACAGCTCAAGGACCGTGCGCCGGACAGTCCACTCTTCCCACTCATCACGGCCCAGGGCGGCGAACAACTCCGCCTCACCGCAGCAGGAATCCACTACACACTCGGCCACCACCGGTAGAAGGCCACGATGCCCCGCCTCCCACAGCCCCCGACACCCCGGCGCATCGCCCGCACACTCATGACCAGTTGCAACGCGCTCCCCGCTGTACCAACCTGCGACCAATCGACCCGCATCAACGCCAAAAACGTCAGCACCAAATCGGCATCCCTGACAGCAGCCGAGTCACCCACGACAACCCACTGAACAGCAGAGAGTTCGATACTCACCCACTGACATCACGATGCCGAACCCCACCGACAAAAACCCGCAGATCATCACTCTGGCCTCCACCCCGCCTCTGCCTCACGGCGGGCGCGAGCCTGTGCTGCGGCCGGGGCAGGTGACCCAGGTCGACACCACGCCGCTGCGGATCCTGGCCCGCGGTGACGACGGCCGGCCCACCGCCACGGAGATGAGCTCGCTTATCGATGTGTCCAACCACAGCGTGTGCGCGCTGATGATCACCCCCAGCCGTGCCGGGGACGCCGAGCGCGGCAGGGCGACCCGGGCGATCGACCTGACCCTGATGCTGGCGCAGGCCTTCGCACCCTGGCCGGTGATGCCCGGCTGGGATCCGCTGAGCGCGGCCGCCGCGTCCAGCTTGCCGTTCGGGGCGCTGCGGGCAGCGGACGAGCGGTTCACCGAGGCCACCGCCGCCCGCCCGGTCATCCGCCCCGAGCTGATCGTCTACGACCAGGGCAGCCCTTATGTGAGTGAGCATTTCACCGAGGTATGCGACCGGCTGCGCATCGCCCGCCGCCCGGCGCGCAAGAGGACCCCGACCGACAAGCCGCTCGCCGAGAACTTCTTCACCACCCTCGCGCACCGCTTCAGCCAGCACGTGCGGCACGGCTGGCAGGGCCGCAGCCACAAAAAACGCGGCCGCGGCATCGACCGCATGCCTCTGTTCACGATCGCCGAGCTCCAGCAGATGGCCGAGGAGTGGGTGGCCTTGGAGTACCAGCAGACCCCCGATGCGGGGCTGCGCGACCCGTTCCGGCCCCATGTCGTGCTGCCCCCCAACGACATGTACGCCGTCCAGGTGGCCCGCAGCGGCTACCGGGCCGGGCTGCTCTCCCCTGCCGAAAACCGCTTCTTCCTGCTGCCGCGGTGGGTCACCCCCGGCAAGGGCGGCTTCATGATCAACTATCGGACCTATCAGCCCATCGCGCAGGACGCCGGGCACTACCGGGAGATCCTCCTGCGCGGCGGCTCGAAGCTGTCCGGCGCAGGGGGCAAGTGGGAATGCCGCTTCAACCCCTACCGTCCCGAGCGGGTGTGGCTGTACGACCACACCGAAGACACCTGGGTGACCTGCGACTTCCGGCTACGGCACCTGCTGAACGACCCGTGGACCGCGGACATGTGGCAGGAGCACGCCGAGCAGCATCGCGCGGCCGGCGGCAGTGAGCAGGACGAGGAGGCGATCGCCCTGTCCCTGGCGCAGCGCGACCGGCGCCGCCGCAACCGCAGGCCGCCGCCCAAGCGCACCGGCGCGGAACCGCCCTTCCAGGGAATGGAGTTGGAGACCGAACAGCCGCCCCAGGACCCCTATGCGGGCCTGGAGGAGTTCGACCTGTCGACGCTGCGGCCCTACCCGGCGCAGCCCATCTCCCCTCTGGCTCCTGCGCCCCTGCCAGCGCTGCCCGCGGGCACGGGCGGCTCGGAGCCATCGGCCAGCGGGCAGACTCCGCATCCGCTGGCAGCACTCTTCCCCAACGACGGCGACGGCAGCCCGCCGGAGGCCTCCGCGGCCGGAGCACCGGCAGCTGCCTACGAGGTCGTCGAGGCGGAACTCCTCGACGACCTCGATCCGGACGGTGATGACGGTGACGAGGACGAGGGCGACGTATGGGAGATGTAGGCGACCGGGGACAGGAGCCGTGAACGACGCAGCCGCAGGCCGGCCCCGGGGGCGGAACAGGCTTCCTGGCCCGGAGCCGGTCTGCCGGTGTGAGCCAGGACCGTGACAAGAGAGAAGCATGATGAAGGCATCCGTCGAACTGCGCGCCAAACGTGAAGCCCGTCTGCGTCAGCAGCTGAAGGACACCCCGATGCGGCCCCTGCCGCTGTTCCAGCTCACCGGCTGGAACCGCTTCGTCGACGAGAAAGTGGATCCGCCCGTCCTGCCAGCTGGCAGCAGTCCCACTACCGGCAGGAAGAAAGACGAACAGGCCATCGCCTACCACCGGCATCTGCGGATGGTGCCCACCGACGCGATGACCCACATGCAGGAGACGGTCGTCGAGGCGCTCCACCGCAACAGCGGGTGCCGTGACGGGCTAATGGACCATGTCATCGACGGGCCCCGGGCACCGGCAAGACCTGTCTCCTGCGGGCGATGGGACGCACCGCCCAGAAGGAGATCGAAACCGCCACAAACGGCAGGCAGCAGAACACGATCCCGGTGGTACACATCACCACCCCCGCAGACCCGGAGCCGAGGGTGAACTGGGTCTGGGAGATCGGCTCTTTCCTGGGACTCAACCCTGAGCCGAAGAACCTCACGGAAGTCCTGGAGATGCGCAGACACCAGGACGTGACCCTGCCGGTCAACTACGTCCTGGAGACCGCACAGACCCGCCTGCTGCTCATCGACGACATCAACCGCGCCTCGCCGCAGCACTTGGCGAACGTGCTGCCCTACTTCGAATACCTGCGCGACAAGCTGGGCATCTCCATCGTCTTCTGCGGCACCGGCGCCAGCCACCGCCTGCACCAGGCCCGCATCCTGGCCCAGGACCTGATCCGGGTCAGCGAGGAGAACAAGGTACGGCTCGAACAGGCGGGACGGCCGGCGACGCCTGTCTCCCCCTCACCCACCGAGCTGCTGCCGGTGACCTGGCTGCACCCCCTGCCCCTGGGCACCAAGATCGAGGAACAGGAGGTCTTCCGGCGCGTACTGGCAGGCTTCGAGGCCGACCTGAGCCTGTACCGGCTGGAAGAACACGCCCTGAGTCAGCACGCCGCCGAACTGCACCGGCGCACCGGCGGCTACTTCAAAGCCCTCACCTATGTCATCTCCACCGCCGCCGTCGTCGCGATCCGCAGCGGCAGCGAGAACATCACCATGAAGGAGATCGACACCGCAACGGCCCAACTCGGCCCCTGAATCGAGCCGGAGCGGGCAGCAGGCCGTTCGCCTCGTGTCACGAACTACCCGGTGGATCCGGTTCCGCCGTCGCCTGCACGGGCACCGTCTGCCGGCACGTTGGCGTAGTCGACGCCGGGAAAGAGACGGATGCGGCTCTCAGCGACGCGGACTCTGGCTGGCCGCGGAGCGTCGTCCGAGAGGCGGCACAGCACGTCCGCTTCACGGCGGCCGTCCCTAGTGGTGTGCCAGGATCGCAACTGGCCGAAGCGACGTTTCCCGTCGGCGATCTCCACGAGGACGAGCGGGTCCGGTGCGCGTCCCGGCCCCTCGGTGACCTGGGCGAAGAAGCCTTCCTGGCGCAGCCGGGTGCACAAGTCCACCAGTGAGGATGCCTGGGTGCTTCCCAGTTCCATGCCAATCTCGAAGTGCTCCTGAAGACCGAGGGAAGACAGGTTCGCGCTGCCGAAGTAGCCGGTGGCGCGGTCGGCGACCACGAACTTGGCGTGCATGATGCCGGGGTTGGCCCCGGTCCACCAGTACAAGGACGTTCTTCCGTAGTCGGCGCAGTCTTTGACGAGGTCGTTCAGCGGTTGGGCCCGGCTGCTCGGGTCGTGGGCGTAGAAGTGGACGGCGACCTGGCGCTCGGCGACGGCGGGCAGCAGAACCTCGCGCAGCAGGTCGCAGCCGTGGCGGTTCCAGAAGGGGCCACCGATGTGAAGTTCACTGTTGGCCCCGGCGATAACGTCCTGGACTAAGAGGTCCAGGCGTCGGACGGGAGGCGCTACCAGGTGGGCGGCTGCTCGGGGGGTGGTGAACACCAGGGGGCGCTCGGACGGTGGCGCTGCAGGCGGTGGGTCAAGGCCGTCCAGGACGTCCAAGAGCACCTGGAGTTGGGAGAGACGGGCAGGGACGAGCCCTGCGTGCCGGCCTGAGCCCAGTAGGCCGCACTCGACGGCGAGCTGGCGTACGGCGGTAGCGTGATCGTCTGCGACCCCGTGCACGCGGAGGGCGTCAAGGGTGTCGGCTCTGGCGATCTCCCGTGTCCATTCGGCGGCTGCCGCGTAGCCGCCCGCGAGGCGCTCCAGTAGCTGGGCGAGCGGGACGAGCGGTCGCAGTTCGTCGGTCATGTGTGGCTCGAGGCGGCCGTGTGGCGGAGGAACTCTGCGGCGAGGCCCCGGTCGAGGTCGTCGTTGAACAGCCGGCAGCCGAAGGTGAGGTAGACGCAGCGTTCGCAGCAACGTGGTGAGGACTGATGGCACAGCGGGTCGTTCTCGCAGCTGAGCACCGAGTCGGCGGTGCTCTCCAGCCAGCTGAGCACGCGGTTGCTGAGCAGGGTCCACAGTGATCCGAGGGTGAACTCGCGAACGTTGTCGGCGTAGATGGCGACGGTGAGCGCCTTCGTGACGACCCATTCGGCGAGCGTGTTCTCGGCCAGTCCTACTTGGCCGTCGTCCAGGGACCGAAGCAGGAGGTGACCGAGGGTGTGGATGACCGTGTGCACGGTTGCTGCCGCGCGGGCGGCCTCCGGGTCGTCCAGGTCCGTGAACAGTTCCAGTAGCCGCTGGCGGGCCGCCAGTTCGTCTTCGGCTGCCCCGGCGGTGAGTCCTTTGGCGTTCAGGAATGACAGGACGGAACGTGCGGAGAAGGTGACCAGGAGGGCTTCGGTGTCCGATGCTGCGACGTAGACCGGGTACTTTCCGTCGTGGTGGTACTTGTTGTGGAAGCCGGTCAGGACGCCCCGCTCGGGCTCGTGCTCTTCTCTGGTGTAGCCGAAGGCGACTTTGGCGACGGGGAACTCCCAGGTGACGGCGATCTCTGCGATCCCCAGGGTGTGGGCCTGCTCGCGGGCGCGTTCCGTGGTCTGCTGGGCCAGCCGGTCCTGGAGCTCGGCGAAGCGCGCACACTGGTCGTCGAGGGTGATGCGCTGGATCTGGGCGGGGTCGAAGACGGCTGCGCGTTCCACGAAGGGGCGGTCTGCACCGAGCAGTTCCCACCGCGCGTTGTCGGCGTCCTTGTTCGGAAGAGCAGCCAGGCCGCTCTCCTCGGGGCCCATCATCCTACGGAACTGCTCGATCTCCTCCTCCCGCACGTGCATCTGGCGCAGTAGCTGTTCCCTCTGCCGCCATTCCTGCGGGGACACGCGCGTTACGGTGACGCCCTGGGAGGCGTCGCCGATGCCCTGCGCCAGGGAGTCGATCAAGTTCAGGTAGTGGGCGGCCGCGATCCGGCCGCGCTGGGGGTGGCGCTGGTACTGCCGGAACTCGGAGTTGTCGATGTTGACGAGCTGGAGGGCGTGGACCTGGTAGGCGCGGGTGTCGTTGAACGTCCTTGCCCGCATCATGGCTCGGCCGGCGGCGTCCTTCCATTCGCAGCCGCAGGGGGACTGCGAGGTGCCCTGGAGCTTCGCGCCGCCGCAGCCTGGGCCGACACAGCGCCAGAGGGCGGTGACGAAGCTTCCCGTGTTCTCGAACACGATGTGGTCGTAACCGTGCGCGGGAACACGGCACTTGGGCACGTACATGGGGCGGACGCGTCCGCAGTTGTGCGCGCTGAAGTACGGGAGTTGCCGCAGCTGTGCGCCGCAGGTGCGGCACCGGGGGTCGGCCGCCAGTTGCTGGGCCTTCACGTACGTGCGCACGCGGCGGCAGGAGCGGCGGACGCATTCGAGGACGAGCGGGAACACCTCGAAGCGGACGAGGTCGGGACTGACCAGGACGAAGTTCTGCCGCAGTCGGCCCTGCGGCACGGGCAGGGCGGCTCTGGCGTCCTCGCTCCAGCGCTCCAGGTAGCGGGAGATCTCGTCGTAGATGACGTCTTCGTTGAGCTTCTTGACCACGTCCCCGTCGACTGCCTGGACCCTGCCTCGCAGCCGCTGTTCATGGCGGAAGACGGCACCGGGCAGGAAGGCGGTCATGGCCTGGCTACGGCTGCGGTTCACCCTCGCCCCCCTTGCTGTCGGCGGTGTTGGTGGCGAGCGCTTTGAAGGCGTCCTGGCTGCTGGTCAGTGACTGGAACGCTGTGCTCTTGTCGATGTCGCGGAAGCTGGTGAGCGGCTGTTGGAGGAAGAGGTAGGCGGTGCGCTTCTCCTCTGCGCCCTTGTTGAGGTTGGGCCGTTCCTCCTGCCGCCAGGTGTCCATGATCCGCTCAACGAGGTCGTTCTCCAGTCCGCGGCCGTTGACGCCCTCCACGCGCTCGCGGTAGCAGGCTGGGATGCGTCGTTCCAGCCAGGGGTCGAGGAGTGGTCGTTGGGCGCTCCACCAGCGCTTGAAGTCTTTGGAGTAGTCGGCTCCTTCCGGTGGTGGCTTCAGCGTGGGGTCGCGGGCGGCATCGTGGAGCAGCGCCAGCACGATGCCGGGCAGGGTGCGTCGGGCTGCGAAGTAGGCGTACTTGTTGACGGGCACGGGGGTGACCATGCGGTCGAGCAGGCGGTGGTAGCTCAGGAAGTTGGAGAACATGGAGCGTTCGCGGCGCGAGACGGGGTCGTAGACGGTGACGACGAGGCCTGCGTGGGTTCGCCCGGCCCGGGCGGTGACCTGGATGTAGTCGGCGGCGGTCGGCGGCATGCCGGCCAGGACCAGGAGGTTGAGTCGCTCGAGGTCCACCCCGTGGCTGAGCACGCTGGTGCCGACCAGGGCGCGCAGCCGCTCTCCTCGTGGGGTGTCCAGGTGCTCGCGTTGGACCCGGGCGATGGCCGCAGCGAGGTCGGGGACCGGGGCTTCGCCGGTGAGCACCGCGTGCTCGACGCGGTCGAGTCCGGCGTGCTGCAGGTCGTCGGAGAGCTGGCCGAGCTCCTCGTCGAGCTGGGTGCCGTGCTGCTTGCTGTTCACATAGGCCAAGGAGACCTCGTAGGGGAAGAGGAGCCGTGGGAGGTCCGAGTCGGGTAGTCCGTGCAGGGCGAGGCGCTCGCGCAGGGCCTTGGGCTCCTCCTGGAGCCGGGCGATCTCGGTGAGGAGCTCGCCCTGCACGATCGCGGCGACGTCGGCTTTGCGGCGCTTGTGCGGGAGCACTCCGATGTGAACGCGCCGGAAGTCGGGCCGGGTCGTGGTGTAGAAGCTCTCGCCGAGTGTCCATCCCGGTGCGGGGAAGGCGCGGGGGCGGCGGCCGTAGAGCTGGCGGAGCTGGTCCTGGTACTGCTCGATGGTGGCGGAGGCGCCCAGTACTTTGCTGGGCAGGCCGCTGCCTGCTCCTGACTGGAGTTCGGCGATCATGCCTTCGTAGTGCGCGTTGAACGCGCCGAGTTCCTCCTTGAGGAGGTGCATCTCGTCCTGCACCGTCAGTGCCGGTACCGGGTCCTTGATCGGGCGGGCGGCCGGGTAACCGCCCTTCGGCGCGGTGCAGTGGTCCGACCCGGTCAGGCAGGCTTTGAAACGCGGGAAGGAGAAGTAGCCGTGCTCGGCGCAGCGGTGCCTCGGTCCGTGCTGGAACGCGGTGAACTCGGGGAACCAGCTGTGCCCGGTGAGCTTGTCGACGGTGGAGATGACGATCGCGGGCAGGGTGCGGTAGACCTCGACGTCGCTCACGTGCAGGGGCAGGATCCGCTGGCAGGCGGCGCACTCGTGGTGCAGGCGGACCGCGTTGGTGTCCAAGCGCAGCCGTACGCTGTCGCGCTCGCAGTAGGGGCAGGTGATCACGAGCCGGTCGCGCAGGTGGTCTTCGGCGAAGGTCCCCGCCCGGGTGGCGGCGGCCTCGGTCTCCCAGCCGCGCCACCAGCCCCCATCCCAGTGGAGGTCGTTGGGGCTGCCCGTCCCACCGGCCAGGTAGCCGAGCGCGAAGGGGTCGTCGTGGGGGGATCCGATCCGGCGTTCGGCGCGGAGTTCTTCGGCGGCGATCAGCATGCGCAGGGTGCGGTCGAGTTGCTGCACGCTGAGCATGCGCAGCGGGAAGCGCAGCCAGGCGGTGACCCCTGCGTGCTTGCCTCGCAGCCGGTCGTAGAACAGGGCCGTGAGGATCAGCCCCAAGTACGCCTCGGTCTTCCCCCCGCCCGCGGGGAACCACAGTACGTCGGTGTGGTCGAGTTCAGCGCGCAGGTCCGCCCGCTGCGGGTGTTCGCGCACGGCGAGGGCCGGCAGGTGGGAGACGATGTAGACCAGCTGGAAGAGCCGCCAACTGTCGTATGTGCGACGGTCGTTGACGCGGGCGAAGACCTCGTTGGCGAGCCGGAAGGCGAGTTTGAGGTTCGGGTCTAGGTCCAGGCACTCGCGGCCGAGGCCGAACCGCCTGGCCTCGTCGTCGAACCGGGCGCGGTCGGCTTCGATGGCCTTGTGGTGCGGCAGTTGCTGAGCGGCACGGCAGGCGGTGGCGAACTCCCGGGAGTAGCGGGCCATCGCGACCTCGACGGAGTCCAGGATCGGGGCTGGATCGTCGGCGAGCTCACGCCACCGCGGGTGCCGCACCCCGGCTTGGCGGGGCACGACGGTGCGTTGGACGTGGACAGGCAGGGTCTCGGTCCGCAGACCGGTGCCATGGGGAACTGCTGCGCAGCCGGTGCCGCGACCGATCACCTCCGCCAGCGCCTCCAGCCGGTAGTCGCGGGGGGCAAGGTGGAAGCGCTGAGGCACGATGCTGATGCCGTCTCCGGGGAGGACCGCGAAGCGGCAGTCGTACACGGAGAGGTCCTGCCAGTCGCTCTGCGCCGTGTCGCTTTGGTTGTGCAGGGAGACCCGTATGAGGTGGTCGCCGCCGTCCAGGGCTTGAGCGTGCGCGGACAGCACCAGCTGGGGTGCGCAGGGGGCTGTGTCGCGGTCCAGCACTGCCGCGAGGTGGCGGTGGAAGGTCTCCTCGTCGGCCATGGCCTCTGCGGGAAGCACGTTGCGCCTGCGCCGCCCCTGGCGGCTCTGCGGTCCCGCTGTGAGCGGGCGACGGGCATCAGGGCCGGCGAAGTGCGCGTCCACCGCGCGGCGGACCGCCCGGTCCAGCACCTGCTGGGCCTCGCTGAATGCCTGCGGATCGACGTCGCCTTCCTCAAGCGGTACTTCGATCACCAGGTCGGGTACGTGAACGTCATGGCGGCGCCAGACACCCAGCAGCTCTCCTGGCCGGGCCTCCGCGCCGGACGGGCCTCCGTCGCCGCGCAGGTACTCCAGGTGCTCGGCGTAGCTGGCGATGTCCTCCAGGTACAGGGCGAATTGGCAGTAGACAGCGAGTTGTGCGGTCTTACGACCGGGGGCGGTGCGCACCCGGAAGTCGAGTGCCAGAACCGGGGGCGTCTGTGTGCCGCGCAGGGATTCGACGGGCCGACGGCTCGGATCGGTCGTGGCGTCGCCTGGTGCCGGGGGTTTCTGCGGCGGGACCGCGACGGCAGGCAGCACTCCGACGACCACGTGGTCGCGTGGCGTCCACGGCGGTTTGTGCGGGAGGCCGCTGCGGTCGGCGAGCCTGTCGGCGAGGACCTGCGTCAGGTGGTCGATCAGCACCGTCTCCCGCTGGTTGTCCGCAGCGCTGTCGGGGTGGGGCCCCAGTGGGTTGTCGGGAGCATCGATCACGGCGCCTCCTGTGGTGAGTTGCTTGTGCTGCGGGAGCCTGGTACGCGGCCCAGGGCGGAAGCGGACACGCTCTTTTGGCCGCCGAGGCGGCGGACGACGACCAGCTCGAACTCCTCAAGAACCTCCGAGACGTCGATCCCGGAGCACAGTGTCTTCAGCTGGCGAAGCGCGGGGCCTTCCGTGCCCCGTGCGGCCTCGGTCATCGCTGCTGCCGCGGTGTGGCCCAGCGCCCGGTGTAAACGGCGCAGTTCCTCAGCCATGCGGGCCAGGCGCTGCCACGTGCCTCCTGCGGTCAGACGGGTGTCCCGGGCCAGCAGGGCGACCCGGTGGATGTCTTGCGGATCCTCCGGGGCGATGACGCTGCCGTCGGCCCATTTGCTCACCGCCTGCCATGACGAGACCTCGCTCCCGAGGTGCTTCAGGGCAGTGAGCACGTCCGGCCACGACCCTCGTTGCTCGTACACGGTGGTGATGGCCTGGCGGAAGAAGCCGATCACCGTGTCCATGGCGGTCACTTCGGCGCTGTCGTGGATCACCATGACGAGCCGGTCGTGGAGTCTGGACTGCCCGTCGCCGCGTGCCCGCAGTAGCCGACTGCCGGGGGTGAGCGCGGTCACGGGCACCCTGGCGTAGCGCTGGCCTATGAGGACGTCGACCTGCTCGTCGCTGCGCAGCCAGAGCACTGCCCCGTCGGGTTCGGTGAGCACGGCCGTGGTCGGCACTGGGTCGTTTGCTGCCGCTGTGGCGCTGCGGCCGGGGTCTGCTGGGGTGCCGATGGCCCTGACCGAGGCGTCGTAGTCCTCGAAGAGCGCCGAGAGGTCAAGGGTGAGCCGGCTATCGCGCTGGGGCGGCCCGCCTGATGCGGAGGATGGTCTGGAGAGGTCGACGGGGCCGTACGCGACGGGTAGCGGGGGCGTCACCGGCTCCGGTACCCCGCCCAGCCTCAGCACCGCGGCGGTCTGACGTATCTGCTCGTGCCAGCCGTGCAGCGCGCGGCCGGCCGAACGCTCCAGCCAGGTGTACTCGCTCTGCTCCACAACGGCGACGTGTTCATCGGCAGCACCGGAGAACAGCACGCCGGTGCGTAGAGTCGAGGGGACACCGAGGTGAAGCTCGAGCCTCGGCGAGGCGTCCCAGGCCAGGCGTTCCGAATAGGGCATCACGTGCAGCGCGTCGGCTCCCCTGCTGGCGGCGGGCCCGGGGCGGGGCGCCAGCAGCAGGGAGTCGGCATCGCTGCCGAGTTCGTCGGCCAGTTCCTCGGCGACAGCGGCGGCGGCGGAGCGGGAGCGGGTGCGGACGAGGATAGGGACGCCTGCCCGGTCGGCCTGTGCCCACGCGATCAGCGCAAGCAGCAGGTCTCGGCGCGGGTTGCCGTCGTACAGCAGTTCATACAGGTCCAGCACACCGCGCCGAAGGTCGGGCCATTGGGTCTCGCGGAACAGTCCCCACGGCCCGGCCCGCCCCTCCAATGTCCCGCGAGACACCGACCGGGCCAGCGCCCGTGCACCTCTGCCGTGCCCCATCAGCACCCGCCAGGCGTCTTGCTTCCCGATCGAACCCCAGCTGCTCCACAGCAGGTTGAGCAGACGCACGGCGTCGGCGATCGGCTGCGGCCAGGGCTCCGACGTGTGGACACGCCGTGCTGCGACCACACCGGCCACGACCGTCCGATGGAGCTCGGCGAGCTGGTCGTGACGGTATATCGCCGCGCTCGGCGCGGCTGCCGGGCGGTGGGTGAGGAGGGCGTTACTGGTCAGCGGGCCGTATGCGGGACGATGCCCGAGGGTGTGCCGCACGTCGGCGCGCAGCGCGGGAGTCCACGGCCACTGCGTCCAGGCCCGGCCGCTGCCTGGCTGGGTGCCCAGGTCGGCCACGGCCACGACGCGAGCGGCGTCGTGCTCGCTCGCCCAGGCCAACGCGCGCTCCCAGGACCGGTCGTTGGCCATACTGGTGCGGTCAATGACGACGGTGCCGACGCTGGTCCCCAGCGAGGGCCTGCCTAGGGCGGTGTTGAGGTAGAACAGCCCCGAGGGCGAGTCGACAGCCCTCGTGATCTTTCCTTGGAGATCAACGACCTGCCCGTCACCGCGGATCCTCTGCATGCGCAGGGCTCGCGAGAGGTTCTGCCTGCCGATCGCAAGCTGTGCCAGCCGTACGGTGACGTTAGTGCGCAGTCCGACCACGACCACCGGTCCGTCAGGGACCGGGCAGGGTGATCCGCCGGTCAGCTCTGCCCCACGCCGTATGAGCTGAAGGTAGATCCCGATCAACACGGCCAGGTCATGCCGCCCGCGCGGGAGGCCCAGGTACACGCTGCGTTGATCACTCGATAACGCGCGCAACAACAGGGTCAGGGTGGCACGGTCCAGCGGGCCGAGATCAACGGTACGGCCGCGGTCCGTCATGCGAAGGACCTGCACGCGCTCGAAGAAGTCGGCCGGGCCTGCGTCGGGAGGGACGAGACAGTCCAAATATGTCACGCGCGCCATCACCCACCTGGTATCCCCCCACTACCTGCCGTTACAGTAACGCACATTGACAGGCCGTCACCTGCTCCTGCCCAATCCGAGGGCGGTGGATCCGGGTTCGGACCAGCGGGGGCGTACACATGAACGAGAAGTCAGGAGCGGGCCTCCTTCCGGTCTCACTTCTCGAGGCCGGGCCGGCGCCAGTGGAGTGGAGCCGGATCGCCGAACACGAGTCATGGCGCAAGGAAGTGCACCGGCCCGCGACCTACGTGCACAAGTGGTGGGCAAGGCGCCTGGGCAGCGTCGCACGCCACTTACTGTTGGCTGCCGTGTCCGGGCCGGACGACTCCATCGCGGACGCCTCGGCCAGGCTGCGGGGGCTCGTCGTCTACGACCCCTTCGCCGGATCAGGCACCACCCTTGTCGAGGCAGCCAAACTCGGGGCCGCCGCCGTCGGCCGCGACATCAACCCCGTCGCGACGCTCACCCAGCGGCAGGCGCTGCAACCATGGGATCTCGAGGTGCTCGCAGACCTCTTCGGGCAGGTCGTCAGGAAGTGCGCCCGCCCCGTCCAGGAACTGCACCGCACCGTCTCCAATGAACCGGTCCTGCACTACTTCTGGGTGGCACTCGCGCACTGCCCAGAGTGCGGCGAGGACGTGGAGCTCTTCACCACCCGGGTCTTCGCCCGCCACGCGTACCCGCGCAGATTCCCCCGCGCACAGGCCGTATGCCCGGGCTGCCGGGGCATCTGCGTCACCGACTTGAGCAAGGACGAGAGGGGGCACTGCCCCGCCTGCGGCATGGCCTTCTCGTTCCAAGGGGCCGTCCGTGGACGGTTCATGACGTGCCGTCTCAAACACCGCACCCCTGTCATTGCCGCGCTGAACGGCGACGTCCCGGAACGGCGCATGTACGCGAAGCTGGTGCTGCGCGCCGACGGCAAGCGTGAGTACCGGGCGATCGACGACTTCGACCTCTGCCTGTACGACAAGGCAGCGAAGTCCCTCGCCGACGCATCCCCCGATGAGCTCGTACGCCCGCTCGGCGCGCTAGAGGAAGGCGTCAGCACGGTCCAGGCGCTGCGCTGGGGGTACGACTCCTGGGAGCGGTTCTTCAACGAGCGCCAGCGTTACAGCCTCGGGCTGATCGGCGCGGCGCTGCGCGATCTCCCCGGGGCCTCCGCGGAACGCGAGGCGCTCATCGCATCGTTCGGCAGAACCGTCGAACACCACAACCTCTTCTGCTCCTACAAGGGGGAGGGCACCGGCCCGGTCCGCTCGATCTTCCACAACCACGTACTGCGACCGGAGCGGTGCAGCGTCGAAGGAGACCCCTGGGGTGCCCAGGGGGGATCGGCCGGGTTCTCCGGGGTGCTCACCCGGCTGCACAAAGCGGCCCAGTACAAGAACACCCCGCTGGACTTCAGGGCCGAGGCCGGCCGGATCCTCACCGTCGACCAGTCCTCGCTGCCCGTCGCCCGCCCCCTGAGCACGACGTGGCAGCAGTTCGCACGGGATCCCGCAACGGCCTACACCACCACCGGCGACGCCTCGCAAACGGATCTTCCCGACAACAGCGTGGACCTCATCGTCACCGACCCCCCCTACGTCGACAACGTCCACTACTCGGAACTGGCCGACTTCTTCCACGCGTGGCTCAGCGCCATGCGCCCCTACCAGGACTACCCGGACATACCCAGCACCCGGGCCGTCCAAGAAGTACAGAACGCCACCCCTGATGGATTCCAAGCCACCGCAGCCCGCGTCTGGCGCGAGTGCCGGCGCGTCCTCAAACCCGGCGGCTGCCTCCTGTTCAGCTTCCACCAGTCGCAGACCACAGGCTGGTGCGCTCTGATGCGGTCGCTGTCCGACGCCGGCTTCACCGTCACCACCACCCGCGCCATGATCGCCGAAGTGGCCACCAGTCTCTCCAAGACCGCAGCAGCAGAACCCAACCGCATCGACGTCATCGTGCTGTGCCGAGACGCCGCGGACACGCCGCTCGAGGCAGCCCCCGACCTCGACCAGGCCGCCGCGCAGGCGCTGTCGGAAATCCAGAGACTCAGGGAAGCCGGACTGCGGGTGGGCCCCGGCGACGTCCGCACCGCAGTACGCGCCGCAGTCCTCGCAGCAGGAACACGCCAGGCAACCGCCGACTGGGAGACCCTGCAAGCAGAAGCAGACCAACGAGCCACAGGGGCGATAGCGGAATTCAACACCACCTGACTCCTCCGGGGCCGGTGCCAGCCACATCCCGACCTGACCCGGACCAGCGAGAAGAACCGGGTACGGCGCCAACACGCGGACCGCCCAACGGCGACCGCCCCGCCCTCGCACTGCTGCCAGTCGCCCGCCGAGGAACGGGTCGGTGCTGGAGGCGCAGGAGATGCCGGTGTCCGAGGGGACGATCGCTCTCTTGGCCGCGATGGTCACCATTTTGATACTGCGTGCCACCGAGCGTTACTCAGCAGCCCCGTCCGGTTCCGTGCTCGGCCCGTTCGCGAATGCCCGGTCAGGCGGTCACCTGCCGGGTGCGCGCCACCGGTAGAAGAACGTCAGACCCGGTCCCGCCCCGAGATGCAGCGGTATGCCGGCGAGCAGGGTCCCGACGTCGATGGCCTGTTCGGGCCGCAGCACGTTGAAGCCCTGCCGTGTGTAGTACGGCCCCAGTTCGCGCCCGGTGTCGAACTCGCCGAACAGCAGCGTGTAATCCAGTTGCTCGTACAACTGCACGCACCGCTTGAGCAGCGCCGCTCCGATCCCGCGGCCGCGGGCGTCCTCGGACACCGCGATCGCCTTGATCTTCGCGAACGTCAGCATCGACATCAGGATCTGTCGCCGGGACACCGGCAATCGGGATAACCCGGAGACCACTGTGCCGGACGGGACACCCAGAAGCGCTCCGGTCACCTGTCCGTCGCCGTCTCGAGCAACCAACGGCAGCGACAACTCGGCTGCCGCAGCCTGGAGTTCACCGGCCGCCGTCGCCCGTACAAGCGGCTCACCCAAGTCACCGCCCGCGAGGGCATCCAGCAGCCAGGTCCCGCATCGCCCCCGAGCGAGTGCTTCGAGGTGACCGGTCTCCAAGTCGTCGGCGGCCGCCTTCAACAAGGCAGCCGCCGCGCCGGCCTCCTCCGGCACAGCGAACCCGATCCGCACCCCGTCCGGTCCGGACACACCGTCCAGCACCTGCTGCCGCGTCAGCCGGACCGGCTCCGCCGAAGAGCCCGTCTTCCTTGTCTTCTTCTTCGCCATCCCCGAGAACTACCCCCCGTCTCGCCACCGGAGTCCATCACCGCGTCCTCCACCGCTCACGCAGCCACGACGGCGAGTTGGACAGGCGGAAGTCGCTGTCGGCCTTCCCGCCCAGCCCATAGACGGCCCACTACCTCGGCCTGTGCCCTTACTCCCTCGGTGACCAGCACAAACCCAGCCGCCCGGGCCACGCGGCCAAAAGCAAATCCCGCACCGATCACTACATTCCGAGGCGATCACTAAACCTGCACTTCAGGGCCTCCTTCGGATCTCAAAGATCCTCGGAAGCTCCAGCTCAGAACCGAGACACGCCACAGCGAAAGTCCTATGACGATCACTAGATCCGCAGGTCAACGCATCATCCACCTAGTGATCGCTAGCAGATTCGTCACACAGCGGATCGCCCACGATCTTCCAGCCGCGGTTGATGAACCCCGCCAGGCGTCGGGTGCCCACATGCGTGACCCCCACCTTGACCGCCCGCAAATCCGGGTGCTGCAGCACATAGACGTAAGCCTGCCGGGAACGGTTGAAGCCGGTCCGGCGGCAGTGGCCGCAGCCTCCGTTCTTCTGACGCACCGCGTTCAGGCTGATGCGCACCTCATTGCAGCAGAGCAGATGGATGCACCGCCACGGGATCCCGGACCGCTCGTAGGGCTCCAACGGCTCGAACCCGGCTGCCCGCATGTCCGCTGCCGCCACCCGCGGGTCTGCGCGCTGCTTGGCAGCGGCGGCCTCAAACCCGCAGTCTAGGCAGCCGCCGGACCCGCCACGCACGGTCGTCAGCCGGGGCCACACCTCGTCCCCGCAGCGGGTACAGCGGCAGTGCCACGGCGTATCCGCCCCCGGGTAGATCTCCAGCGGCTCCAGGCCAGCCGCCCGCATGTCCGCTACTGCCTGCTCGGCCCCTGCGGCCCGCTTGCGTGCACCGGCCGCACGCAGCCCGCACGCGCGGCAACCGCTCCCCCCTGACATCACCTTCGCGCGCGTCGGCGTCACCTGGCGCCCGCATCGCGTGCAGCGGCACCGCCACGGCGCTCTATGACCGGGGTAGGGCTCCAGCGGCTCCAAGCCCGCCATGACCATCACCAACGATGCAGAGTCATGGTCCAAACGCAGCGCGGCAATGGCCTTCTGACGCCCGCACGCCCAGCAACACTCATTGCCAGCGCGCTCGCGCCGGTGTACCGCTTGCACGATCTGGCCGCAGGACAGGTGCCTGCACCGCCACTTATCGTTGACACCGGTCCCCGGGAACGGCTCCAGCGGCTCATAACCAGCCGAGCGCATGACCTGCACAGCCGAGTCAGGATTGAGGCGTCGCGAGGACTTGCCGCAGTCCCAGCAGCAACCGACTCCCGCCATGACAGTGTCGTAGCGTGCCTGCACGATCTGGCCGCAGGGCAGGTGCTTGCACCGCCACGTCGTGCTCGCTCCCGGATACGGTTCCAAGGGCTCGTAGCCCCTGGCGCGCATGCGTGCGGCGCGCTCCTCGGGCGTGGCGATCCGGGCTGAGGCAGCCCGCGCACCGCAGATACGGCATGGCCCGACCTCCCCGTTGGCCACGCGGCCCAGCCGCGGTGTGCACACGGTTCCGCAGCGTGTGCACCGGCACCGCCATCCCTTGGACCATCCGGGGAAGGCCTCCAGCGGCTCAAGGCCGAGCTTCTGCGCCAAGGTGTGCGCCTGGGCCGGTGTACGACGCACCGGATATCTATGGTTCTTGGTGTCGGGCATCGCCAACCGCCCTACGTACTGGGGGACTTGGCTGCCTCGGGATTTTGTCAGATTTCAGCGCATGGCGGAGGCGGTCCTTGACAGCTGAGGGGAAGAGGACTTGGTCGGTTGGGCAGGCACCGATGTCCGACGTCCGGCACCTGAGCGCCGGCGCTCAAGCCAGGGTCGGGCGGTCGGCGCCGGTGCTCGCCGGAGACACCCGGCTTCCAGGACGGTTCGACGCAGGATTGCTGACGTCCCTGCCCCTGGTGGCGTTGCGGTCAAGATCGCGGGGGCCGTGGTGGCTCGATCAATTCATGCGCGAAACTCGGTCAGATCGATGGTGTGAACGCGCAGCGGGTGGCCATATACCGGGTGCTTCGTTTCGCGCTCCGGCACCATGCCGAGTTTGCGCATCACGTTCTCGGAAGCGTCGTTGCCCACTCGGGCGATGCTGATGACGCGGTCGAGGCCGCGATCCTGGAGCGCGAACTCCAGTGCAGCGTGAGCGGCTTCGGACGCGTATCCCTGGCCCCAGAACTGCCGACCGAGCCGCCAGCCGATCTCCACAGCGGGCAGCACCTCCGGCAGGAACGTGGGCACGGACAGACCCGTGAAGCCGGCCAGCTCACCCGAGGCGAGCAGCTCGACGGCGAAGAGGCCGAAGCCCTCCTCGTCCCACTCCTCCTCCCACCGCTCGATGTCCTCCGCCGTGTGGCCCAGATCGCGAACCGAACCGTCGCCGATCCAGCGCATGACCTGCGAGTCCGCATGGATCTCCGCTAGGGGAGCCAGGTCATCGTCATACCAGCGGCGCAGGATGAGGCGGGGGGTGCGAATCTCGGTCATGACACCCATCCTGCCGAAGGCGAGGGCGCAAGTCGAAGCGCGAAGTCACAGCCCTCGGTCAAGGGGCCGCGTTGCGCCTCATCCACCTCGCGTGTGATGACCAGCTTTGAGATCTGGTGACAGGTACGGCTGAGGACCTGGCACGATGGGCCAGGTCAGCGCAGGCAGTGACATCTACCGATGCGAGGCACAGGGTCCTCCTCGGCCGCGCCGCTCTCCCGGGCCTCAAACAGCCGGTCGGCGTACTCAGGCGGGAGGTGTTCGAGTGATCCGCCGCAGCCGCGGGTCATCGGTAGTCCCGGGGACGGCGATGAACCCGAACTGCGCCCTGGTCTCGATGGTGATGCCGGTGGCGGTGGCCGCATGCTGCCGGGCGCGCTTGCGCACCACCGGCTGCCAGCGGCGGCAGAACTCCACCTCGATATGGTCGGCGGCGTTTGGCGGAGGGTCATGCCTTGGCGGGCTCAGGGCCGCTGCCTGCATCGTCTCGGAGTTTGTTCACCTTCAGTCCTGCGGTACGGGCGCGGGTGGACTGTCCGGTGTCGTAGGTCAGCAGCAGGACCTCGCGCGCCGCGAGGGTCTGCACGGCGAGGGCCCGGTCGATGATCTCGTCGTCGTTGATGGGCAGCCGCACGTGGCCCGGCGGATCGAAATGCAGGACGTCCTGGGGGTGCCGTACGGGTGGGGTGGCACCGAGGAAGGGCCGTTCTTGAGTGGGTCTGGCCTGGCGATTTCTACACCGCTGAAGATCGTTTCCCATCGGCCGAGTGATCGTTCCCCAGCAGGTTGTGGGCGGCCAACTGAAATTCCCCACGTATGGCCAGTTGCGTCGTCACATTCTGTAACGCTTGATGAGGGCGGAGATCCTTCGCTACCGCGTCGGCGGTCCGCTTCGGTCACTGTCGAGTCTCTTGTCTGCGCTGTGTGTGGTGTGAGCGTCGTGTGGATCAGTGCAGTCAGATGGCTGACGGCCTGTCTGGGGTGAAGACGCGGTCGATGTGGTGGCGCAGGATGTCCCAGGCGGCCTCCGCGGTGCGTTGTCCGACGAGGACGCTGGTTCCGAGCCCTGCGGACATGGCGAGCAGCCCCACCACCTCGGCGCGCAGGTCAAGGCGTTGGGAGGTGTGTCCGGCGTCGCGTGCCGCGGTCAACTGTGCGAGGAGGAAGTCCTCCATGGCGTTGGGATCGCGCAGCAGCGGCTGGGTGGCGAGCGTCGGATCGGTCAGTGCCAGGGTGGCGTATGAGGTATAGACGAGGTGGAAGGTGCGACTTTCCTCGTCCGTGGGCAGCGCCTCAGCGAGGGTGGTTTCGATGACGGTGCGTGGGGTGGGTGACGCGCCGTTGGCCCGGATGCGGTCCCGTACCCGGTCGCCCATCCGCTGGGCGAGGTAGCCCAGTGCGAAGTGCAGTAGTTGTTCCTTGGTCTTGAAGTAGTACTGGATCAGGGGGACCGAGATCCCCGCCTCTTCCGCCACATCCCGCATCACGATGGCGTGCAGCCCTCTTGCGCTGGCGCACCGCACAAGTGCTTCGGCGATCTGGCTTCGTCGTTCCTCGTGGTCAACCCGCTTCGGCATGCTTTTATTATACGGTCATATGGTAAAACTGCGTCAGCAGTGTTGCACCGAGTCGACGAGTGGGGAGCAAGCCATGGCTAGAAGCCGGACCACCAAAGGCGTAGGAAGCTTCACCAGCGAGGCGGCCAGGGAGAGGTTCCTGGCTGCGTACGACGACGCCATGGGACTATGGTCTTGCCCCAGGCAGGAGTTGGATGTCGAAACGAGCTATGCCACCACCCACGTCCTCCGCTGCGGCCCGGACGGCGGAGAGCCGATCGTGCTTCTGCACGGCTCCGGTGGCAGTTCGACGATGTGGTTCCCCAACGTCGCCACGCTCAGCGCACACCACCCCGTCTACGCGGTCGACACCCCCGGAGACCCCGGACGTAGCGTGCAGCGCCGTCCCATCTTCGAACCAGAAGTCAGCGCCGCATGGTTGGACGAGGTCCTCGACGGCCTCGGACTCACCCAGGTCCATCTGATCGGCTCCTCCTACGGTGGCTGGCTCGCCTTGAACCAGACACTCCACTCGCCGAGCCGTATCGCCACCTCGACCCTTCTCGACCCGGGCGGGTTCGAGAAGGTCGGCGCCCGTTTCTACACCTGGTTGATCATCAATGGCTTGGCCGGGCTGCTACCACGCCGCCTCTTCCCCAACCTATCCAGCAAACTCTCCAACCCCGTCCTGGACTACCCCCAGTTGAAGCGTTCGATCCTGCTGGGCGCCCGCACTTACCGCGTGCGCCGTCCGGCCCCACTCCCTCTGACCGATGAAGAACTCAGTGCCGTCCGTACGCCGACCCTGCTCTTGATCGGCGACCGCAGCCCACTGCTCCACGACGCACCGTCACGTGAGAGGGCACAACGGCTCATGCCGAGCGTGGACGCTGAGCTGGTCGCCGACACGCGGCACGGCCCCTCCATCGAGCATCCGGAATACGTCAACAACCGCATCCTGCAGTTCCTCAAAGCCGCAAGCGCCGGGCAGCTTCCTCGTCACACCCTCTGAACGCGACACGAGCCATGCCACAAGCCACACTCGAACAAGCCCACGGCGAGAACCTCGACCTCCGACGCGAACTCATTCGACGGGGCTGGTCCGGCATTCAGCCCACCTGACCGGCGGGCGCGGACTACGAACCCGAACGCAGGCCCAAGGCGCTGTGCTGCACGAGCCCGGCGGGAACGTCTGCGACACCCGCTGCTTTGCGGGTCAACTCCACAAGTTTCCCGCGGAGTTCTTGCGCTGGCTCGCCGAGCACGATCGCGCTGAGCACCAGTTGCAGCATCACGCAGTCGTACTCGTCATCCTTGCCTCGATAGCGGTCCTGATCACGTTCCACCACGGCCTCGGCGACCTTCCAGCCACCGTCATCGACCGGAGCAAAGGTCACTTCGAAGATCCCATGGCCCGTCCAGCTCCGATGCAGGAAGACGACGTCCCCCTCGGCGAAGACATCCCACTTCTCGTCCATGTCCCGAGAGCAGTAGCCCAGCTGAAACCGCTCCCATTCCTCATCTGACCAGATCCGGGTCGGCAAGAGCGAAAGCGGCCGGGGATCAGCGATTGGCTGGAGGTGGTCTGAAAACGAGGACCGGGTCACGCGTTCGTTGGCAGGCATCACGCGATCCTACGACCGAGCCAACATGACGCCATAGCTCACAGTTGCTGCGATCTCTACACCGTCCCAAGCTGGGCAAACACCCGGAGAGAAGCACTCAACCTCAGATAACGGTCGAGCCGAAGAGGATGACGGACTCGCCGGAGTGGAGCCAGCGCAGGGCGGCCAGGTCGCGGATCTGGGCCGCGGGCAGCTTCGGGGATGCGTTGAAGTCGAACTCCTCCAAGGTGGCCTGCTGCTCGAACTTCGCCTTGCGCAGGCGGCGTTGGAAGGCGACGGTCTCGCGGCGGGCGATCTCGTCCTGGCAGAGGACCTGGAGGAAGTCGAGGTGTCCCAGCTCGCCGCTGTGGGCTTGGGCGAGGCGGGCATCGAGAGTTTCCAGCATTCCGGACAGTCGCAGGGTCTTCAGCGACTCGCGCAGGGCGGTGTCCATCACGCTCATCGGGTGGCCTCCTCGGCGTCACCGCGGTCCTGGTCGTCGTGGATGTCGCCCAGGGTGGGGACGGTGGTGGCGGCGAACAAGCCCTCGGGCCCGTGCAGGAAGGCCGCGGCGCCGGCGTCGCTGGTCTCCGGTTCCGGGTCGGTCTCGGTGCCGGCGATCAGGATGCCCTTGACCGTGCGGTAGGTCGGATCGCCGACGGCGATCGCCTTTCTGCAGGCGGCTTCCAGCCGGGTGTCTCCGTGCTCCTTCCGCAGCCCGAGGACCCCTTGGGCTGCGCGGAGCCGGTAGAGCGCGTTGACTTCCAGGAGTTGTTCGATCACGTCCCGGCAGGCGTCCCCGACCTGTGAGGCTTGGCCGCGGCACCAGATCGGTGTCCGCATCTGGAAAGCGATCTTCTCGGGCGGGTAGTCGTTCTTGTCGGTGCGTTTGCCCTGCTCAAGTGCCGCATGGGTCTTGACCAGCTCGCCCTCGTGGAAGATCTGCACCATGGTGGCGGTGGAGCGGACATCGACGCGGCGGCCGATCAGCTTCCAGGGCACCGAGTAGAGGGTGCGGCCGACCTTGATGTGTTCTCTGAACTTGCCGGTTGGGGCCCCTCGATCGCCTCCGGGACCTCGATAGAGTCGGGGCGATGACTGGGAACCGAGGCCGCTGGCCAAAGATCGATGAGGATCGCGGCGTTGAGGACGTGACGCTCCTAATTCTGGAGTGGCTTGGCGAGCAGGGTGTGAACGCCGTGATCAGGGTGGACGCCGAGAGGCTGGCTGACAACGCGCCAGCGTGGACGTTCGCCGCCAGCGGCGGCCCGTTGGAGCATGGCATGCGAGCTGACGGGAGGACTGTCCAGCAGTGCATGTCCGTCGCTCTGGCCCAGCTGCGCGACGCTGGACTGTCGGTTCCGTTTTGATCTTCGACCAACGTTGACTTCGATCACGATGCCGGCTTCGTCGTTTCGGCGGTTCCTGTGGACTGGCCGAAACCTGGCATGCCGAGTTCGACGGCGGTCGACCGTCTGTCGATGAGCGCATCGATCTGTGTGAGTTTGTCGTTGGCGCCCGCCAGGCTGGCCTGCAGGCCCTCGACCTCGCCGAGCCAGCCCTCGCGCTCGGCTTCGGCGATGCGCGCGATGAGGTTGTCGCGGATCTCCTCGATGCGGGAGTGGCTTTGTAACTGAGGGTGGGAGTCGTTCCGACGTGACTGCGGGAGTCACCATCTGACCGAGTTTGCCGTGTCGGTTTGTTTTGACGTCAGCAGGTCTCTTGCGGTGGGAGCGTGGAGTGTGCATCTCCCGTAGGGGGCTCAATGTCGGAGTCGAAGGTAGATCTCTACGCCGCCATTCGCCGTGACCACGACCGCAACGGACTGTCCCAACGAGCCCTGCAGCGCAAGTACAACGTCACCTGGAGAACGGTTCGCCGGGCCCTGGACGGTCAGTGGCCCGAACCGAGGAAGAAGCCACGCCAGCGCGAGTCCCGGCTGGACCCGTACAAGCAGCTGATCGACACCATGCTTCGGGCAGATCTGGACGCACCGGCGAAGCAGCGGCACACCGCTCAGAGGATCTTCGACCGCCTGGTCGACGAGCACGACGCCCGCGACATCTCCTACCCGATGGTCCGCGTCTACGTGAAGGACCGGCGCGCGGAGGTCCGGCGGGAGGCAGGCCTGGGGCCGCAGGCGATGTTCGTGCCGCAGACCCATCTGCCCGGCGCCGAGGCGGAGGTCGACTTCGGCGAGTTCCACATCGTGCTCGCCGGGAAGATGACGAAGGTCTACCTGTTCGCGCTGCGGCTGTCCTACTCGGGCAAGGCCGTGCACCGCGTGTTCGCAACCGCCGGCCAGGAGGCGTTCTTCGAGGGCCACGTGCACGCGTTCCGGATGCTGGGCGGCGTCCCGCGGGGCTGGTTGAGGTGCTTTTGAATCGTGGGCTTCGTCGGGACCGGCAGCCGCACCTGCTTGCGCGCCAGATCCTCCGGCACACCCTGATCAACGAGCTCTTGGACCCGGTGCCGCCACTGCTGGTGCGCCGCGACCTTCATGCCAAGCGCGTGGTTGAACGCCCACCGGGCCGCCCCGGCGTGCCGGGCGAAGGCCTCGACCTGCGCCGGGGCAGGGTCCAGCGTGAACCGGAACGCCCGCAGAACCTCCTGCCGCACGACACCTCACCCCCTCAACTCGACCGGGTTCCACTTGTGTTGAGAACTGTAGAGGCACCCCCTGACAATCGACGTGGCCTGCGGTTACGCGTTGCGCCTTGCCTGGCGAGGAGCAGGGACTGTCGCGGCAACGCGTGCGGAAGGCACTGCAACGCCGCCAACGCCTGCTGGTAGCCGGGCGAGGCAGTGTCGCGGGACTTCACCGGCGGCTGGGGTGCGGCGGCGGTCTGTGGGGCGGGATCCGCCGTACGAGACGCGGGCGCAGCCGCCTGGTGCGCAGCATCGTCCGTGGTTCGGCTCGAGCAGCCGCACGCTCTTGCTCGGTTGCTCTGAGTGCTTCACCATCTGTGATCAGGCGAGTCGGCAGATGGTGGGGGTGGCGACGTCGTCGGGTACGGGCGTGTCCGAGTGCAGCAGCGGCACCTTGAGGACGTCGACAACCGTGGGCGCGCGGGCGCCGACTGAGTCGCGACGTCGACGGACGGGAGTCGCGACGTCCTGCGCCGGTTGATCCGCCGACGTGGGCGGCTGACGCGGTGTCACAGGACCAGCCGGTCGTTATCTTCGTCGCTGGCCAGCCGGGCAGTGGCAAGACCGTCCTGGCGAACCTCCTGTACGCGGCGTTGAACCAGCGCCTGCCAGCATCGCAGGACGTACCCGGCTGCCAGTCCGCCGACCAGAGCAAGAACGAACTTGGTCCACCACGACTCTCTGCCGCATACGCGGCCCCAGCCTCCGGAGCCTGCCGGCTCGAGAGGTGGCGGTGCCGCGCCACGATCACCCGGCAGACCTAGTGCTAGGACGAACCCAGGACGAACCCAGGACCCGGAAGACTAACCTCGCCTCGCACCAGATGAGGAACACGCTCGGACAAACAGGGGGAGAGTTACTAAGAGCGGGGTGTGCGAATTCGTGCAAGAAACGGGACTCCACCCGACCGACCGGGCAGCCTGGTCGTACTGCTTCGCGCAAGGCTGGACCAAGCAGCAAGGCGTGGGAAGCGTCTACCTAACGTCTAGCCAACTTCGGTTCCTTGGCTACGTACACAGGAAGGCTGCCGTGATAGTCCAAAGCGTCTAGCTAACGTCAGGTCAACCTCATTCTCCGGCATGACCGTCCACCGACATGATTGGCGCAGCACAGTCTGTGTCCCACGGAACTCATAGGTCAGCCTTTTCGGAGGAGCCATGAAGCAACAACTCAGACGTACGGTAGCCAAGGCCAAGGCGGCTGCGGTGGTAGGCATCCTGACGGTCGGCGCCCTGGTCGGCTTGCCTAGTACAGCGGGCGCGGCGGTCCAATACAACAACGTCATGCTCCGCAACGAGGCCAGTGGCCAGTGCATGCAGGCCAACGGTCAGCCCGGATACGACCTCCTGGTCACCGCGCCCTGCGACAGCGGCAACCAGGATCAGATCTGGACCATCGCATCGGTCCGACCTGACGCGGGCTCACCTCCGTACGCCAACGTGGCGGTGTTGAGCTCGCACGGTTACTGCATCCGCGCTACGGCACTGCCATGGAAAATCGGCTATGAGATGATCGGCGACGTTCTCTGCTCCGGTTCTTGGTTTTTTCACATCCCGGATGAGGCGGTGTTCGCTATGACCCCTGCTCGCCCGTCTCAGGGGCACCAGCACTACGAGAACCTGTTCAACTTCATACACGGGGTGTGCGTGGACGGTGGTTTCAACGCCGTCTACGGATTCCCAAAGAGCGGCTGCAACGCTCCGCAGGGCCAGTGGAATGCCGGCAACCCCAACCCCTGGCAGGTCTGGGACGTGTACTACTGATCCCGGATGGGCCGGGTGAGAAGGTGTCCCCTGAATCGGCGATCTTGTTTCGAGGCTACTCAGGTTGAACTCGCGATTTCAGTGGTCAGGTTGGGGCGATAATCAGGCCGGTCTCGGCGAGGCAGTCGTCGATTAGGCGGGGGCGGTACTGGATCTTCCGTAAGCCGCGCCTGACCGTCCGCACGAGGTGGTTCGGGTCGGCGAAGGCGACGTTGGCCAGGAAGCCTTACGCCCACCGCGTTGCCCGGACTTGGGCAGATGCGGCTTCAGTCGGCCCCATTCCTCGGTCGTGAGATCTCCCCTGCCCCATGGACATGCCAACAGGCGAACCTAGACGCTCCGGTCACCGCTGGATGCCCACGCAGTACCCCGACAACAGGGGTGAATTCCGGAAAGCTGGCCGACACAGGGGCCAAAGGCTCTCATGGAGAACACCCAGCTCGCCCAACGAATCCATACACGCCGAAACATGGGGAATCAGTGAAGAGTGCTTCTATGCTTGCGCGTCTAGTCAAGACCGCCCGTCTGTCGCTGCGCCGACTGGCCGCGGCCGCCGTGGCCATCGCCGCAGCCTGCGTGACCGTGGCCGGCCCCGCCGACCCGGCACAGGCGGCCAGCCCGTGTTCCAATCCCATAATGGCGAACAACCCCGTGGACTTCTACGACCTGGGGGCGTGGTCCTCCCCGTGGACGCGGGCCCCGCGGCGGCTGGGGACGCTGTACCTGGGCTACTATCCCAACCCCAACTGCCGCCGGGTGTACGCCGAATTCCACTGGAACCAGGACGGGAGCGTGGACCTGAGCAACAAGGTGGGATACATCCGCCTGGACGACGGGTACCAGTATCAAGGCGGCACCGGGCCAGCTGACCGGGCCTACGACAACGCGAACTCGGGCTGGTGGACCTCGGGGTCTCTCCGCATCGACAACTACGCGGCACCCAAGCGGTTCACGCCGGTGCTGCAGATCAACCACGGGGCGGCCGTGGAGTGCAACGACCTCGCTCTGCCGGGGAACTGGCACACCTTCTCCGATGGCGGGAACGGGACCGCCACGAGGGTGAACTGCGGTTTCTGACCACGACGCCCACACGGCGATGCGACTGCAACCGGATCCGCGTCGGCGTGTCCTACCCGGCCTCACCGCTTCGCTGTCCCAGTCAACGACACCGCTGTCGACTGGGACAGGCTTCAGCTTCGGCGGCTCTGGTGGCAGCAAAGGCTCGATCAGCTACCACAGTTCGTCCGACACCACCCACGGACGAGACACCCTCTTCCCCACACACCGGCTCCAGAGGGGATGACCGGGTGTGAGTAGCTCGCGTACATGAAATCCCGATGAGAACGATCATGGTCGGCTAGTACTGCAACCGCATCTGGGGGTTGTGGCCTCGGCGTTTGTAGTGGGAACGGCGGGCTCGGGCCTGGCTGCGTCTGCGGAAGCGTGACCAGCGCAGATGGTGTTCGTTGGTGTGGTGGCGGGGT
>NZ_JARJBC010000042.1:0-34030 GCF_029269905.1 Streptomyces silvisoli
TCCAACACCGTCTGCTCATCGGCAGACAGCAGCAACGGTTCCAACTTCGGCCCCCGACGTGGAACCGACGCACCAGCAGCAGAAGTCACACAACAACTAACGAACAACTACTGGCGCAGGACACTAGTGCGACGGCTGCCGCGGTGGCGGGATGGGGGTCCTGACGTGGCCAGATGATGTGGACGGCGACGGGTGCGGCGCCGCGTAGGGGCCGGAAGACGATGCCCTCGCGCCGGTACTGGGTCGCGGTGCTCTGCGGGGTGATGCCGATGCTGCGCCCTGTCGCGATCGCGGCGAGCCAGTCGTCGATGTCCTTGGTGTACTCCAGCGCCGGGCGGGCGCCGGTGGGCCACAGGTCCGGCGTGGTGGTCCCGGTGCGGCGGTCGATGACCACTGTCCGTTCGCGGGTCTTGTCCAGGCTGATCGAGCGTCGTTTGGCCCACGGGTCGTCCGCGGCGACGGCGACCGTGCGTCGTTCGAGCCCCACGACGGTGCTGGCGAACCGGTGGGTGTCGAAGGCGCCACGGACGACCGCGAGATCGCACATGCCCTCGGCCAGGCCGCCGGTGGACGTGTTGGTGCGGATCAGCTGCAGTTCGATCTCCGGATGGGCCTCGGCCCAGCGGCGCTGGAAGGCCGCGGTGTGGCGGCCCATCGCGGACCAGGCGTGTCCGATCCGCAGCCGGGTGTGTCCGGTGGCGGCCTCGCGGACCAGGTCGTCGACCTCTGCCAGCACGTGCCGGGCTCGTGCCAGGACCTGCGCACCGGACGGGGTGAGCGTGATGCTGCGGCTGGTGCGGTGCAGCAGCCGCGTGCCCAGTGCGTTCTCCAGCGCGGCCAGCGTGCGCGAGACGGCGGCCTGTGAGACACCCAACTCAAGGGCGGCATCGGTGAAACTGCCGGTGTCGAGGATGGCGACCAGACAGCGCAGATGCTTCAGTTCCACATCCATGCGCTCAGCGTATAGGTCTACTCGGCCATGCATTTTGTGTATCCAGCGGACTGGCGCATCCTCCCGTCCATGACAACCCCTGCGCCGGTTCACGAGGCAACCGCCGGTCGTTCGACGGCTCCGGTAAGGCTGTCCGGTGTCGCGATGATGCTCACCAGCGCGCTGTCCAACCAACTCGGCGCCGCCACCGGTGCGTTGGCGTTCGGGTCCATCGGGCCCGCGGGCGTGGTGGCGGTGCGCCAGTGGGTGGCCGCGGTCGTGCTCGTCGCCGTGGGCCGTCCGCGGGTGCGTACGTTCACCTGGCGGCAGTGGTGGCCGGTGCTGTCGCTGGCCGTTGTCTTCGCGACCATGAACCTGACGCTCTATACGGCGATTGACCGCGTCGGGCTCGGCCTGGCCGTCACGCTTGAGTTCCTGGGGCCACTCTCGGTCGCGCTGGCCACCTCCCGCCGCGCGGTCGACCTGGTGTGCGCGCTGGTCGCGGGCAGCGCCGTCCTGGTGCTGCTGCGCCCGAAGCCGACCGCGGACTACCTCGGCCTCGGTCTGGGCCTGACCGCCGCGGCCTGCTGGGCCGCGTACATCCTGCTCAATCGCCTCATAGGCGCGAGGCTGCCCGGGGCGCAGGGCTCGGGCGCCGCAGCGGTCCTGTCCGGGCTGCTGTACGTGCCGGTCGGAGTTTTGGTGTTCGCCCGTCACACGCCGTCGCCAAGGGCGTTGGGGTGCGCGGCGGCGGCCGGGGTGCTGTCGTCGGCGGTGCCGTTCCTGGTCGACATGCTCGCACTGCGCAAGGTGCCCACACAGATCTTCGGGGTGTTCATGAGTGCCCACCCGGTGATGGCGGCGCTGGTGGGCTGGATCATCCTCGGCCAGCGGCTTCCCGTCGTCGACTGGCTCGCGATCGCCGCGATCGTCGCCGCCAACTCCGCGACCGCGATCGCCACCGCAACCGCACCTCGCCGTCAACGCTGACAACAGTTCGCGGTCAACTCCCATACGCTCAAGGGATTTTGCGTGCCATGGGTCACGGTGCGGCTTCATGGGCGGCAACGGGACTGACCGCCGCCCTGATCGAGTGGTGCTGGTTGAGGTCGTACACCGGGCGGGTTCCAGTCGTACAGCGGTGCGGCCATGCGGATCAGCGGGAGACGCCCGGCGAGGGCGAGGCCCAGGTCACGGAGCAGGACGGCCGAGCGCGCCTGGACGGCGACCGCACGGCCCACTCGGCGGGATCGGTTGACCACATCGGTGGCGCGGGGCAGCCGCACGGCGCTGTAGCGGGCCAGGTCGGAGGTGCGCGCCAGGACGACAGCGTCTTCGATGGCCTGACACGCGCCCTGGCCCTGGAACGGTGTCATGGCGTGCGCCGCGTCCCCCAACAGGGCCACCCGGCCGCCGTGGTAGGCCGGAAGGGGCTCCACCATCTCGTACACGTCGTTGCGCAACACCTGCCCGGGGGAGACGGCGGTGAGCAACTCGGGCAGCGGGGCGCACCATTCACCGAAGCGCCGCAGGAGTTCGGCACGTTCGTCACCGTCCGGCGCTGTCTGCCCGGCGGGGGCGACCGCGGCGGCGTAGAGGTAGAGGCGCCGGCCGGGTAGCGGCACCAAGCCGGTGAGGGCGCCGCGCCCCCAGGTCTCGCCGAGCGGTACGGGGCATGGCGGCGCGGCGACGACGGTGCGCCAGGCGGTGAAACCGGAGTACCGCGGCCCGGGATGGCTGGGGAAGAGTGCCGCCCGGGTCGCGGAGTGGATGCCGTCCGCCGCGACCACCAGGTCCGCCTGGCACTCGTTCGCCGCTATGCGCACCCGTGCGGGCCGCTCCTCGGATCCCGCGTCGGTGACACTGGCGGGCGCTGAGGTCCGCAGCGTACCGGGCGGCAGGCGGTCGGCCAGCAGGCCGACCAGTACCGGGCGGGGAAGGACGGCCACCGGATCGCCGAACGCCTCCTCGAACCGGGCCAGGTCGGTCCGCACCAACCATCGGCCCGACGCGCGGCGCAGCCCGCCCTCGCCCTGCCGGACCGCCGCGGCCCGCACCTCGTCGCCGAGGCCCAGGACATCCAAGGCGCGCATCGCGTTGGGGGCTACGGCCAGGCCCGAGCCGACCGGTTCCAAGGCGGGCGCCCGCTCGAACACGGCCACGTCCCAGCCCTGTTGGCGGAGGGCGAGTGCGGCGGAGAGACCGCCGATTCCCGCACCGATCACCACCGCTTGCCGCCGTGCCGCCATCGCAACCTCCACTACAGGTGTAGTGGAGATACTACGCCCGTAGTGCGGACAGTGCATGATCGGACGCATGAGCACACCGCGCGCCACCCTGATCGCAGACACCGCCATCGCCCTGCTCGCCGAACGTGGAGCGCGCGGCCTCACCCACCGAGCCGTGGACGAACGCGCCGGACTGCCACCCGGCTCCACCTCGAACCACGCCCGCACCCGTGCCGCACTGCTGCGGGCCGCGCTCACTCGCCTCGCCGAGCGGGAGACGACCGGCTTCAAGGCGCCCCCACCCGCGCCATGCCCACGCGCGGCGCTGCGCGAGACCATCACCGGGGGCCTGCACACGGCGCTCACCACCGGCCGCACCCTCACCGTGGCGCGCCTTGAACTCGCCCTCGAAGCCACTCGCCGCCCCGAACTCCGCGCCCACTACGACTCCCTCGGGCACGGCTTCGTCGACCTCGCAGCCGACCTGCTGGCGTCGGCGGGAGCCGCCGACCCCTGGCGCGCCGCCCGCCGCCTCGTCGCCTGGTGTGATGGCATCCTCTTCAACGCCACCGCGGGGTCCGGCCGGGCCAGTCCCCCGGACCGCGCGGAACTGCGCGAGCAGGCGGAGACGCTTCTGGCAGCTCTGCTGGGGCCGAACGCATCCTGACGCCGACACCTGGCGAATATCCGCATCGGCACACTCACGCGGTGAGCGTGCCGTTTGCGTCAGAGCACCTTCGGCAGGAAGGCCGTGGTGCGGTCATGGCGTGGCTTGGTCAGTTCCTCTCGTGGGTCTGCGGCCTTCACCACCACACCGTCGTCCATGAAGGCCACTGCCTCGCCCGTCCGTTGGGCGAAGCCCATGCTCCGAGTGACGGACCTACCTGACTCCGTTCGCCACCGCCTGTCGCGCGGCCTTCGCCAGACCGTCCGTCCACGCTTCTCCGTGGCCCGGCAGGACGGTGTCGATCTCGTGCTCGGCGACCTTGTCGAGGGAGGCCAGAGCTGCCTGGCTGTCCTGGGTGAAGGCCCGGCAGATGACGCACGGCCCGACCGTCCCGGCGACCGAGTCGTGGGTGACCAGGGCGTCGCCGGTGAAGGCGATGGAGGCGTCCTGGAAGAGGTAGCTGGTGCTGCCCTGCGTATGGCCGGGTGTGTGAACGGCCAACGGGCTGCCGGGGAGGTCGAGTTGCCGGTCGTCCGTGAAGGTGTGGAACTCCCGGACGGGCGGTGTGCGCAGAGCGCCGGCGCGGGCCAGGTGCAGTGGTGCCCGTAGCCCGCTCGGGCGGCGGGCCGCGTAGCGGAGCAGCGACCGCTCCGGGTGCCAGAACTTGTTGAGTCGCCGTGGTTCGGCGAGGATCGGCGCGTCGGACTCGTGCACCCAGACGTCGGCTCCGGAGGCCACACGGACCCGCTCGGCGAGGCCCACGTGGTCGGGGTGGCCGTGGGTGATCAGTACCGCCGCGATGTCGGTAGCCGGTCGGCCGAGGGCACGCAACGCGTCGAGCAGGCCCTGCCAGTGCGCGGGCAGTCCGGCGTCGACCAGCACCAGGGCCCGGCCGGTGTCGACGAGGTAGAAGTTGACCAACTGGTCACCCAGCCGGTGCACGTTGGGCGCCGAAGAAGAGGAAACGGCCACTGACGTCACCGGCCCAACTCGATGGTGGTGCCGGGCAGGGACGCCACCAGCTCGGGGCCGAGCAGCCGCGCGGCCGTCCAGGCGCCGGCGACCGGGGCGTCGAGCAGTCTGGTCGCGGTCTCGACGGCCAGCGCCGCGGTGAACGCGAACCCCTCGCCCGTGCTCAACTCGGCGACGTGCGACCGCCCTTCCTCGTCGGTGATCTCCGCGTACCCGTAGGAGCGGTCCTCCGGCTCGCCGGTGCCGCGCGGCACCGCGTACGCGGTGATGTCGGGCGCACCGCTGGCCTGCCGCGCCGCTTCGAGGTCGCCCACCGGCACCGGGATCACCGTGCGCGCGGCGCCGCCGAAGGTGAGCGTGGTGGCGCCCTCGCCGAGCGGCGTGTGTACCAACTCGCCTGCGCGGTACAAGGTCGCCCCTTCGGCGACAGCCTCGGTGACCGTGCTGCGTACGCCTTCGGTGTCGTAGGCGCTGGTGGCGGCGGAGGCGACGGCAACCGCGGCCGGGCGTACTCCCCGCCCGAGGATGGCCAGGACCAGCGCCTCGGTGGCGGCGGGGCCGAACCCGGCTCCCGTCACCAGCGCGACACCGCGTTTGCGCGCCTCGGTGTCGCGCTCGAGCAGGGCGCGCACGGCGGTCCGCTCGTTGGCGAGGTCCAGGTACGCCGTGCCGGCGTCCAAGCAGGCCGTCACCACCGGTGGTGCGAGTCGGGCGAACGGGCCGACGGTGTTGACCAGCACCCGCCCGGCGCCGACCGCCGCCGCCAACGAGTCGGGGTCCGTGAGGTCCACGGTCACCGTGCTCACCGTCCCGCTGCCGAGCCGCGCCGCGGTCTCACCCAGCCTGCGGGCGTCCCGGCCGGCCAGGACGACGTTCGCGCCACGCCGGACGAGGTGGCCGGCGATCAGGCCGCCGGTGGTGCCGGACGCGCCGAGAACGACGAAGTCACTTCGCATGATCAGCTCTTTCCTGAGACGGGGCTCCCGACAGTCCAAGGAGCATGACACGACATCGATGATGTGTCATCGATGTCGTGTCATTGATACGCTGTCATTCGTACTGAGGTCAACTGACGAGCGAAACGAAGGACAGCCCGTGACCACCGACCGCAGCCGCCCCGCACGGGCGGTTCACGACGAACTGCGCTACCTTCTCCTGGCCGCTCAGCGGGAGGGCAGTCGCAGGCTCGGCGAGGCCCTGCGCCATCTGGGCCTGACGCCAGCTCAGGCCGAGGTGCTCGACGTGCTGGCGGCACACCAGCCGGTCACGTTGGCCGCCCTCGGACGGCTGCTGGTCTGCGAACAGGGCAGCCCCAGCCGACTGGTCGACTCCCTGGTCCAACGCGACCTGGTCAGCCGCGTACCGCACCACGAGGACAGGCGCGCCGTCCTGATCGAACTCACCGACGCCGGCCGAAGTCTGGCCGCCCAACTGGGCGAGGCGACGGGCCGACTCACCACCGAGATGACCAGTCGGCTGTCGGCGGCGGACATCGACACCCTCACGGTCCTCCTGCACACGCTGCTAGACGGCACCGATGTCGCGCAGGCCGTCCGCAGCCGCTTCCCCCGCTGAGCACCCCAAGCCGCCCTGGTCACGGCGGCGCGAGTTGCGCCTCTGCTCGCAGACATCGACCGAGACGCCAGGAAGCGCCCCGCGCAGGGCGCTTCCTGGACTTTGCTGTGGTGTTATGCCTCCCGATCAGCCCTCAACACGCGATGCTCCCGGTGCCGGCAGCGTGGGCGGCGTCGACTGCACCACGCAGGCGCGGCAGGTATCCGGTGCTGTCTTCCACGCGATCCAGGATGCCCTGCTGCACGTCCATCACGAGGAGGGCGCTTTTCGCCATGTTCGCTGTTCCTTCGCCGAGTTGGTTGGTTCGTCGGGTTCGGTGGTGCTGTGGCGGCCGCGTAGCGCGGAGGCGGTGGCGCCCACCAGGGCCATCACCGCGGCCGCGCTGAAGACGATGACAAGTCCGTGGTGGAAGGGGCCGGAGATGAGTTCGGGGAAGAAACGCATCCCCGTGAGGGCCTGTGCGTTGTGGGCGGGCAGGGTGTGCAGTACGCCGCTGGGGCCCAGCAGGTGGCCGATCGGGTTGTTGCCGAGGAACGTGGCGAACAGCGTGCTGACCGGCGGGAGTTGTGCCACCTGAGCGGCCGTTCCCGCGGGCACCCCCTGTGCGCGCAGGCCGCTGTCGAGTGTGTGCGGAAGGGTCCCGGCCAGGCCGGTGATCATCAGGGAGAAGAACAGCCCGATCGACAGGGCGGTGCCCGAGTTCTGGAACGTGGAGCGCATGCCCGAGGCCACGCCGCGCTGCCCGGAAGGCACGCTGCCCATGATGGCCGAGGTGTTCGGGGCGGAGAACATCCCTTGACCGAGCCCGCTGAGCAGCAGCAGACCCGCGAACGCCGGGTACGGGAAGTCGACCGGCAGTGTGAGCAGGCCGACGAAGGCGGCGGCCACCAGAACCAGCCCGGTGGTGGCGAACAGCCGAGCGCCGTAGCGGTCGGAGAGGTAGCCGGAGACCGGCCCTCCCAGAAGGAATCCGATGGTCAGCGGCAGCATGAAGATGCCGGCCCACAGCGGGGTGCGTTCGAAGTCGTAACCACGTAGCGGCAGCCAGATGCCCTGGAGCCAGATGATGAGCATGAACTGCATCCCGCCGCGGGCGATCGCGATGAGCAGTGCCGCCAGGTTTCCGGCGGCGAACGCGCGGATGCGGAACAGACCGAGTTGGAACATCGGGTCGGCGATCTTCGTCTCGGCGACGCAGAACGTGATGAGCAGCGCGACGCCCGTTCCGAGGCCGCCGAGCACGTAGGGGTTGGTCCAGCCGGTCGAATGGCCGCCGTAGGGCTGGATTCCGTAGGTGATGGCGGCGAGGAGGGCACCGGCCCCCGCGGTGAAGGTCAGGTTGCCCACCCAGTCGATGCGCCCGGGCTTGCGGGAACCGATCTCGCGCAGGCTGCGGTACGACCAGAAGGTGCCGACCACACCGATCGGGACGCTCACCCAGAACACCGCGCGCCAGTCGATCGTGGCCAGCAGACCGCCTGCGAGCAGCCCCAGGAACTGGCCGGCGAGCGCGGTGATCTGGTTGATGCCCAGGGCCATCCCTCGTTGGCGGGCCGGGAAGGCATCGGTGAGGATCGCCGCCGAGTTAGCCGTCAGCATGGATCCGCCGACGGCCTGGACGATTCGGAAGCCGATGAGCCAAAGGGCGCCGGAGCCACCGGTCAGCGGGTCGAGGGAGAGGGCGAGCGAGGCGCAGGCGAAGATCGCGAAGCCCATGTTGTACATCCGGACCCGGCCGAACATGTCGCCGAGTCGACCGAGCGCGACCACCAGCACCGCGGAGACCAGGATGTAACCGAGGATCATCCACAGCAGGTAGCCGATGTTGCCGGGGGCGAGGGGATCAAGACCGATGCCGCGGAAGATCGCGGGCAGCGAGATGATCACGATCGAACCGTCGATGGTCGCGATCAGCACACCCATCGTCGTGTTCGACAAGGCGACCCACTTGTAGCGTCCGTCCGTCTCGCGCTCGGCGGCGCCGCTGTCTCGTACGGTGCTCATAGTCGCTCCGAGAGTCGGTCGAGCAGGGGCAGTACGGCGAGCAGTTCCTGGCGCTCGGTGGCGGTCAACTCCTGCTCAACGGCCTCGGCCAGACGCCGCACGGACTTCGAGCGCCGATCCGTCACCACCGTGCGGCCCGCCTCCGTGATGGTCATGACCGCGCGGCGGCCGTCGGCGGGGTCCGGCGCCCGACTCACCAGACCGCGCTGCTCCAAGGCGGCGAGAGTGGTCGCCATGGCTTGCGGGCGTACCCCTTCCAGGGCCGCCAGTGCTCCTGGGGAATCAGGTCCGTCCCGGTCCAGTCGCGCCAGTACGGACGCCTCGGAGAGGGGTATGTCCGTTACGGAGTCAGTTGCTTGCCGCAGCTTGCGGACGATGCGCCCCACGATCAACCGGAGCGCTGCTCCGACCTCGACGGCGTCGTTCGCGGCCTGATGGGTTTCATCCACAGGAACTAACAATACATTAATAAATATGATGTAACTACCTGGCCGGGCGAGTGGGCGAGACGATCGAAGGTGGCAGCAGGCGGTGTTCTGCTGGCCTTCGCCTGAGGTGTGGGTGAGGGTATGGCTATGACATGGATAGCACCGCCGGTCGAGCGCACCACGCAGTTGGGTGGGCTGGGGAGCGTAACTGAGCGTCAGATGCTCCAAGGCTGGCTGAACTGGCATCGGGAGACGTTGCTGACGAAGTGCGCCGGGCTTGAGCCGAAACAGTTGGTGCGGATGACGGTGGAACCGTCGAACCTCACCCTCCTTGGCTTGGTTCGCCACATGGCGGAGGTGGAGCGGTGGTGGTTCCGGCGGAGCTTCGCGGGTGAGGCCGTCGGGGAGGTCTTCACCGGTCCGTCCGACGGTGACGAAGGGCTCAACGGAGTCCACGAGGCAGACGCGGAGCGGGACTTCGGACTGTTCCGGGCCGAGATCGAAGCGTGTGACACCGCTGTGGCCGGACGCGACCTCGATGAGACGTTCATGTCCTCTCGGGGCGTGTCCCTCAGTCTGCGCTGGGTGTACATGCTGATGATCCAGGAGTACGCCCGCCACAACGGCCACGCCGACTTCCTTCGGGAGCGGACAGACGGCGCAACGGGCGACTGAGCAGGCGCCGATCCCCGACGACTGCCGCCTGTCGTACCGCCACACACGGGCGCGGTGTGGTGCCAGTCCGATCCAGCGGTCAAGTACCGTCACGGCTGGGGGAGTTGGATTGGTTCCCGGGCCTCGTGGGGAATGCCCGGGGGTGAGATCGGCAGGGGGCGCGGTCCTTCAGGGGGATCTCACGGCGAGAGTGCGCAGGGCCTGGGCGGAGGGAGTGCCCGGATCGGCCGTGATCAGCACGACCTCCTGGTCGTCCTCGGGTACGAACAGCACGTCGCAGTTCAGCCGCAGTTGACCGGCCTCCGGGTGGTTGAGGATCTTGGTGCGGTGGCCGGGGGCGTGCACCGGGCGGGTCTCCCAGATCTGGCGGAACTCCTCGCTGCCGCCCCGGAGTTCGGCCAGCAGGGCGGTCAGCCGAGAGTCGTGCGGGTAGCGTTCCGCGGCCCGGAGCAGCCGCGCCACCACGATGTACCCGAACTCCTCCGAGCTGGAGCTCTCGTACGTCCGCCCCTGGCCGAGGAAGCGGCGGCGGGCCAGGTTGGCCGTGCCGTGCCCGAAGTCGTCGCCGAGCAACGCCTGGGCCAGGGGGTTCCAGGCGACGACGTCATAGGTCGCGTCGGTGACGATGGCGCCGGTCTCCGGTAGCCGTTCGAGCATACGGCCCACCCGGGGACGTACCCGCCGTTCGGCGGCGGTGCCGGGTGGTGCCATCGACCCGGCCAGCTGGAACAGGTGGCGGCGTTCGCTGGGGGTGAGCCGCAGGGCGCGGGCCAGCCCGTCGAGGATCCGCGGCGAAGGACGGGGGCCGCGGGCCTGCTCCAGCCGGGTGTAGTAGTCGACCGACATATGGGCCAGCTCGGCCACCTCTTCGCGACGCAGCCCGGGAGTGCGGCGCGGGGCGGACGCGGGCAGGCCGATCTCGTGCGGGCTCAGTCCCTGTCGGCGGTCGCGCAGAAAACGAGCCAGTTCCTCCCGCGGCATATGGCCTCCTGCGCTCGAACGGACTGCCTGGTACAGGTTGTCCCTGGCAAGGCGGTCGTGGCCAGAGGACCGTGGATGCCATGAACGATCGCACAGCACTGGTCACCGGTGCCAACAAGGGCATCGGACGGGAGATCGCGAGACTACTCGCGGCGCAGGGCTTCATCGTCTACGTGGGCTCTCGCGACGCCGACCGCGGCCGGCAGGCCGCGCAGGAGATCGGCGGTGGCGCCCGGCCGCTGCGGCTCGACGTCACGGATGCCGCCGGCATCGCCGAGGCGGCGGCGTGGTTGGACCGCGAGGTGGGCCGACTGGACGTCCTGGTCAACAACGCGGGCATCTCTATCACGCTCGATCCGCCCGTCGCCTCCGACGTGGAGGAGTTCCGCCGCACCTACGAGACCAATGTCTTCGGGGTGCTCGCCGTGACCAACGCCTTCCTGCCCGCCCTGCGCCGCTCCCCGCACCCACGTATCGTCAATGTCTCCAGCGGCACGGCGTCGTTGACCTGGAGCACCGGAGCCAACCCCCAGTTCGCCACCGGCTCCGGCGGCGGCGCCGCCTACCGGTCGTCCAAGGCCGCGCTCAACGCCCTGACCGTCTTCTACGCCCTGACGCTGGCCGAAGAGGGCTTCAAGGTCAACGCGTTGGCCCCGGGGCTCCGTGCCACGGACCTCAACGAGCGGGCGGCCGCGTCCGGCGGCGACCCGGCCGAGGCGGCGGAGGGCGCTGTCCGGCTGGCCGTGCTGCCTGACGACGGCCCCACGGGCGGTTTCTTCTCGTGGGACGGGACGCCCGTGCCGTGGTGAGCGCGCACTGGGTCAGGTAGGTCAACCACCTTCTCGGGAACGGGTGTTGGCGGCTGCGACTGTTCGACACCCATCGGAGGAGGCCGTGACTCAGGCAGGGTCTCGGTGCGCGCGTCGGCGCTTCGACGCGCCGCCGGGGGTCACCCGCCCGCCGTCACGGCCTTGAGCTCGTCGAGCAACTCCCGGATGTGTTGCGACAGCTCTCGCTGGTCGGTGTCGCCGACCCAGCGTTCGAACGCGATCTTGAACACGGCGATCCCCGCCTCGGCTGCCAGACGCGCGGTCAGATCGCTGGCGCCGCGCTGACGCAACGCCTCGGTGAGTGCCGCGGCCAACGTGGCCAGCTTGATCAGCTCGCGTTCCTGGAGCTCCGCGTTCGCCCTGATGACCGTCTGGCGCTGCCGGGCGCTTTCGAGGCGCCCCTTGAAGTCGGCGGCGACGGTGTCGAGGGCAGCTGCCACCGCGTCCATCGGCGTCGCGGTGGCGGGCGCGTCGGCGACGGTGTTGACGAACAGTTCCTGCAACGGGCCGGCGCCTGCGAACAGCACCTCGCGCTTGTCGGCGAAGTGCCGGAAGAAGGTCCGCTCGGTCAGTCCCGCCCGCTTGGCGATCTCCGCCACGGTGGTCTGTTCGTACCCGTGCTCGATGTAGAGCTCCATTGCCGACTGCTGAAGACGGCCGCGTGCGTTGGGCTCCCATCGACTCATGCTCCGCATCCTACTTGATGACAGTAGCTGACATCGGTGCTATGTTGACGACAGCCACTGACATCGGCTTTGTTCCCCAGCCGACCATGCCCGGGGGACGTCTGATTGCTTGGAGTGTCTTCGCATGCGTGTATTCGTCACCGGTGCGTCCGGCTTCATCGGCTCCGCCGTCATTCCCGAGCTCATCGGCGCGGGTCACGAGGTCATCGGGCTCGCGCGGTCGGATGCCTCGGCCGTCGCCCTGGCTGCCGCGGGAGCGGAGGTGCACCGCGGCGACCTGGAGGACCTCGACAGCCTGCGCACCGGCGCAGCCGCCTCCGACGGGGTCATCCACCTCGCCTTCATCCATGACTTCTCGCAGTACCAGAACGCGGCACGGACCGATCTGCGCGCCATCGAGACGCTCGGCGCCGCCCTCGAAGGCTCCGAGCGCCCCCTCGTCATCGCCTCCGGAACGATCGGCCTCGCGGGAGGACGTGTCGCGACCGAGCGGGACACGCCCGACCCTCGCTCGGTCGCGGCACCTCGGTCCGCCGCCGCGCAGGCCACGCTCTCCTTGGCCTCACGCGGCGTCCGCTCGTCAGTCCTGCGGCTGCCTCCGACGGTTCACGGGGAAGGGGATCACGCCTTCATCGCAACCCTGATCAACATCGCCCGCGACAAGGGCGTCTCCGGCTATGTCGGCGACGGTGCCAACCGCTGGTGCGCGGTGCACCGGCGCGATGCCGCGCAACTGTTCCGCCTGGCGCTGGAGAAGGCCCCCGCGGGATCGGTACTGCACGGGATCGCCGAGGAGGGCGTGCCGATCCGTACCGTCGCCGAATTGATCGGCCGCCATCTCGACCTCCCGGTGGTATCCGTTTCTCCCGAGGACGCGGACCGGCACTTCGGCTGGCTCGGAGCCTTCCTCTCGGCCGACGTCCCGACGTCGAGCGCGCTCACCCGCGAACTGCTGGGATGGCAGCCGACCCACCCCGGGCTCATCGACGACCTGGAGCAGGGCCACTACTTCCGGACGGGCGAGTCCTCCCGGTAGCAGTCGAGATCCAGTCGCGGCCGTCCAAGCTTGTTGGCAGCGAAGGGAAAGCAGTCGTGTACTTCGGCCCCATCCGTGTTCCATCGCAAGGTGGACCGCGGGTGGAGCCATAAACCAACCCGGTGTCGACCCCCGCTCCGCTTCACCGGTGCCTGGGGCGGTCATGCTGAATCCATCAGTGACTCCCCAGTCCTGAACCCACGGTGGTCAAGTTCGACCTGATGACGATGCTGAACTCCATCGGCGAGGACCTCGGCCACGCCGACTGGAAGGACCTGGTCTCCTGGTCGGCCAATGCGCCGGCAGACGAGTCGGCGCGAGCCGATGAGACCTTGCTGACCGCTCGCGCGCTGGATCCGAGGAAAGGCACCCGTACCTCTGCGCACGACATGGTCACATTGCTTCGGCTGATCTGGAACGGGCAGGCAGGGCCGCCAAACGCGTGCGCACGCGTACGGGCCGTCATGGCGCGGCAGTTGACCAGGCACCGGATCGCGAGCGCGTTCCGGCCGCCCGTGCGGGTGGCGGCCAAGAGCGGCAGCCTCGTCGGCGTTGTGCGCAACGAGATCGGTGTCATCTCCTACCCGGACGGGCGCCGGTACGCCGCAGCCATCTTCACCCGGTCCCGGCCTGGATCGGACGACGCAGCGATAAACGCCGCCATCGGAACCGCGACCGCGCACGCCCTCGCTTCGTTGGGCTGCACAGCCGCTTTGACGCGTCCGGATCCATTCGCCGTTGGCCATGGCCTTTGAGGCGGCAGGCCGCAAGCAAGCGTCCTTGCGGCGCTGTTGGCTGCGGCGCCGCAGTCTTCTGGAAAGACGGCGCCGCTCGGACGAGGCCTGGTCAGAAGTCGACGAACTCGGTGTCGTCGCTGCGGGCCACCGACTCCTGGGCGAACCGCCTGTCGTACGAGGCGCGGCCCTGGGCTGCCGTATCGAAGCGCACTTCGCCGCCCTGCGCTACTTCGTGCCGGGCGGCCCCCACCACGCCAGCCGCAAGGAGCAGGGCTGCGTGCTCCACCGCTGCATCAGTGGCGGAGCACGCACGCTGTCGGCGAACGCCTATGCGAGGTAGTCGACGGGGCGGATTGCCCGATGCCGAACTAGTTGGCAGAGGTTCGGCGGCCGCCTCGGCCGCCGGAGCCGCGGTCGCCGGTGTCACCCTTGGCTCCTCCGGCCGCCGCCCGTCGGCCGGATCCGCGGACAACCTTGCCGGAGGCAGTGCCGGCCGCTGCCCGGCGGTCGGCACTGCGGCCTCCAGCGCGGGCGGCACCGCCCTTGGGCCCGTCGGATCCCGCCCGGCGGCCAGAACCGCGACCGCCGGCTGCGGACGTGCCGCCGGCTGCGCCCGCACCGGGCGCGGCCCGGCGATCCGAGCGCCGGGCCACCGTCCCGGTGGCAGCGTCCGTCGCCGCTTCGGCCCCACTGCCGTTTCGGCGTCGGCGGCCGGACCGCCTGCCGGGCTCGGCGCCGGTCTTGCGGCTGGGGCGGGACGCCGTCGGAGTCGTGGGCTGGGGGACCTCGATGGTGACGGCCACGCCGGAAGGCTCGCGGGCGCCGGTGAGGGTGGCCAGTTCCGCGTCGCTCGACTTGATGCGGGCTGTCCGGGGACGGATGCCCGCGTCCGACATGAGCTGGGTGACGGCTCGTTTCTGGTCCGGCAGGACTAGTGTGACCACGCTGCCGGAGCCGCCCGCGCGGGCGGTTCGGCCGCCCCGGTGGAGGTAGTCCTTGTGGTCGGCGGGGGGATCGACGTTGACGACGAGGTCGAGGTTGTCGATGTGTATGCCCCGGGCCGCGACGTTCGTCGCGACCAGCGCGGTGACCTGGCCGTTCTTGAACTGTTCCAGGGTGCGGTTCCGCTGCGGCTGGGACCGGCCTCCGTGCAGTGCCGCCGCGCGGACACCGACGGCCAGGAGCCGCTTGGTGAGCCGGTCAGCGGACCTCTTGGTGTCGAGGAAGAGGATGACCCTGCCGTCACGCGCCGCGATGCGCGTGGTGACGGCCTTCTTGTCGGTCTCGTCCTGGACGTGGAGCACGTGGTGCTCCATGGTGGTCACCGCTCCCGCGGACGGGTCCACGGAGTGCACCACGGGGTCGGTCAGGAACCGCTGCACCAGGCGGTCGATGTTGCGGTCGAGGGTGGCGGAGAAGAGCATGCGCTGTCCGTCGGGCCGCACTTGCTGGATCAGCTTGGTGATCTGCGGCAGGAAGCCCATGTCGGTCATCTGGTCGGCTTCGTCCAGCACCGTGATGCGTACGTTGTCGAGCACGCAGTCCCCGCGCTCAACGAGGTCGTTGAGCCTGCCGGGACTCGCCACGACCACCTCGGCGCCGCGCCGGAGCGCACCGGCCTGCTTGGTGATGGACAGCCCGCCGACCACGGTGGCCAGCCGGAGGTTCACCGCCGTCGCGTAGGGGGTCAGCGCGTCCGTCACCTGCTGGGCGAGTTCACGGGTGGGCACCAGCACGAGGGCGAGGGGCGCCTTGGGCTCCGCGCGCAGTCCGGCGGTGCGGGCCAGAAGCGCCAGCCCGAACGCGAGGGTCTTGCCGGAGCCGGTGCGTCCCCGTCCCAGGAGGTCACGGCCGGCGAGCGAGTTGGGCAGCGTGGCGGCCTGGATGGGGAAGGGGGTGGTCACCCCTTGTGCGGTGAGGGTCTTCAGCAGCCCCACGGGCATGTCAAGACCGGCGAAGTCCTCGACGGCGGGAAGTGCGGGGGTCGTGCTTTCCGGCAGCCGGAACTCCCTCGGCGACGACGCGGACGGCGGGGGCGACGAGGCGCGCCGGTTCGGCTTCTGGGGCCTGCGGGACATGCAGTTATTTGCCTTCCTGGAAACAGCACAAACCGGGGTCCGCACCATGCGGTGCGGACCCCGGCGAGCGGATACGCGTCCGGCGATCAGGCGGGGACGATGTTCTCCGCCTGCGGGCCCTTCTGGCCCTGCGCGACGTCGAAGGAGACCCGCTGGCCCTCGTGGAGCTCACGGAAGCCCTGCGTCGCGATGTTCGAGTAGTGGGCGAAGACGTCGGGGCCGCCGCCGTCCTGCTGGATGAAGCCGAAACCCTTTTCGGCGTTGAACCACTTCACGGTTCCCTGTGCCATGACCTTCTCCTTCTGTAGGCAGAGGCCCCATCCGGAGACGCCGGAAACAAATAATGCGCCTGAAGGAGAAACATTCCCGTCAGGCGCACATGCGTTCATGGGTACCACAACTGCAACGCCGTAACGGTAGCACAGCTGGGCGGCCCTTGGTGGATCATCGAGGAGTCCGCCCGAACCGGCTACCGACGGGGCCCAGCGGGTGGCCGAGGGCGATCGACGCACCGTCTGGGCCTGCCGCCAGGTCACCAACGGCCCAGCGCCATCGGCCGTAGACCGGGGGCGGACCGACTGGAGAAGCGGCCCACCGCCGAGCAGCCCGGACCGCAGCGTCGTGTTGTTGTTCAGTGCTCCAGCGCTCGGGCGATGGGCAAGGTGTCGGACGTCTGGCGCAGCTGTGTGATCTTTCCTTCGCGCAGGGTGAAGAAGTGGGCGAACCGGGAGACGACGCCGTTGCCCTTGACGGTGGTGCCGATGTAGCGGCCGAGCACGATGACATGGCCGCCGTCCTCGTAGAACTCGTCGCCCACGCAGCGGAACTCCTGGAAGGCGCCGAGGAAGGGAAAGAAACCGTTGACGATGCGCTCCAGGCCGTCATAGACGCCCCCGTTGGGGAAGCCCTCGGCAACGTCCCACCGGGCGTCCTCGGCCACCACCGACCTGATGACCTCAAGGTCGCCCTTGGCGTCGTAGAAGCGGCGAACGACGTTGATCTGCGAGGAGTCGGACACGGTGGGGGAGTTCCCTTCTGATGCCGAGCGGCTTCAACTGGCCTGCGGGGGCGTTCACATCAGGCTCATCGAAGACTGCTCGACGGTCGGGCTCCCGCGCAGCGACACTTTCGGCCAGTACCTGGCCTGTTCATGGTTCGCGAAGGCAGCGGCGCCGCGGTAGCGGGTGTGCACGAGCCCGTGAGGCCTCTTCAGGGGCGGTGTCGGAACCCGTCGGCGTGGATGGTCTTTCCAGGGTGATGGCCGGGGTGAGTGGTGGGGGTCCGATGGAGGGCGATGAGCGCGGCGTCGTCTCCGAGGCGTCCGCCGACATGGGCGAGGAGGTCGCGCCGGAGGTGGCTGAGGAGCGTTTCGGGGCTGTGCTCGGTCCAGCGGGCGGCCCGTTCCGCGATCGGGTAGAAGGCACCGTCGGCATCGCGGGCTTCGGTGACGCCGTCGGTGTAGAGCAGGAGGGTGTCACCGGGCTGGAAGGTGAACACGTCGAGTGTGTAGCCGGCTGGGCCGGCCAGGCCGACGCCCAGTGGGGGTGCGGGATGCAGACTGAGGGGGGCGGCGGACCCTCCGGGGGTGAGCAGCAGCGGTGGAGGATGTCCGCAGCTGGTCATGCGGGTGATGTGGTCACTGTCGGGGATCTCCATCAGCAAGGTGGTGGCGAAGCGTTCTCCGACCTCTTCCGTGGGCTCGAAGTCGGTGAGGTAGCGCGTCACACTCCGTTCCAGGGCTGCGGCCAGCGCGGGGAGGGTGGTGTGCTGGTGGGCGGCTTCGCGGAAGGCGCCGAGCAGGAGCGCGGCCTCGCCGATGGCGGACAGGCCCTTGCCTCGCACGTCGCCGATCATGACGCGGACGCCGGTGTCGGTGCGGGTGGCCGCGTACAGGTCCCCGCCGATCCGGGCCTCCTCCTCGGCGGCCAGGTACAGACAGGCGACCCGCAGCGGCCCGATGTGCTCCGGCAGCGGCCAGAGCAGGACGTGCTGTGCGGCCTCGGCCACCGAGCGCACTTGCGCCAGTTCCTGGCCCTGCCGCTCACGCACCACACAGAGGGACACGACCAGTGCTGAGAGCACCGCGAGGGTGATCATCTGGACTATGTGGTTGGTGGTGGTAAGCCCGCCGTGGAACACGGCGATGACCACCTGGGCCGCCAGGGCCAGCACGCCGACGGAACCCGTCGTGCGAGGTCCGGCGAAGAAGGCGGTGACCGCCGGAGCGATGACCAGCGCCGGGCCCAGGTGGACGCCCGTCGGAGAGCGGATGTCCACGACCGTGATCAGCACGACGAGGACGACCGGGAGCGCTAGCCATGCACGGCTTGTCTGCCATGGCTGTCCCAGACCAGCAGGGCGTTGCCGGGTCACCTCTCCACCTTGCCCTGCCTCCGGGGAGCTGACCAGCGGTGACGGCGGGCGGGACGGTCGTCAGCGGGTTGGTGCCGCGCCCCGCGTGCAGCGGACCGGCCTCGCGGCGCGGCCAGGACGGCGTGGGTGCCGTCCCGGCCAGCCCTCGCCGTCGGTCGAAGAAGACGGGCGTGAGTCGCGCGCAGGCTTCGCGGGTCCGCCCTTTGTGCAAGCTTTACTTCACGCGGCGGCGCGGCGACACGTGACATGTGAAATTGTACCGCTGTCATGCTCTGGTCATGCGCGCGCCGCGTGCCCGCCCCTTTCGGGAGCACCCATCGTGAGTAGAGCTCAGCGAACCGGCTACGTCCGCAGCGCGACTGGCATCCCGGCTTCACCACCGTAACCGTGCCCGGGAAGCCCGCTGTTGGGCCATCGCCCTGGCCGTCATGCGATTGAGCTTCGCCCACGACGTTCTGGCGCCTTCCGCGCGTCGACGCATCCATGCGGACCGGTACCGCCAGCCCCACGCCTGACGCGCAAACCGGGGTGGCAGCCACCGGGCCAACTCGTCACGTTGCCCGTCCTTCTGCCCGCTACGAAGGGAACCCCCATGGCAGCACCGCCTGCCCGCCCGCGCGGCCTTCGCGCGCTCGGGAAGCTGACCGCACCGCTCATCACCTTCGCCCTGGCGCTGGCCGGAACCACCGTTGCCGCCGGCACGGGCCATGCGGCAGACCAGCATCCGGCCTCCGCCGGCTGGGTGCGGACCCACGGCAGTTGGGTGCGGGTCCAACCCGGCCATCCGCATGCGGCCGCCGACGCCCTGACCACGATGACCGCGAGATCCACGGCAACCGTCAGCCAGCACCCGGCCCACCCCATGGGTCTGGTCAACAACGACCAACCGGACCTCACTTACCACGGCGGCCAGGACTCGGTGGGCGTCACGTCGGGATCCCCGAAGGTCTACATCGTCTACTGGGGCTCCCAGTGGGGCACCGCGGGCAAGGACCCCGCGGGATACACCACGCTCTCCAACGACCCGGAGAACGCGGCCCCTTACCAGCAGTCCTTCTTCAGGGGGCTCGGCACCAAGGGCGACGCCTGGAGCGGCGTGATGACCCAGTACTGCGAGAGCATGGCAACCGGCTCCACGAAATGCGCCGCCAACTCCCCGCACGTCGGCATACCGCACGGTGACGCACTGGCGGGCGTCTGGGTGGACAACTCCACCGCCGCGCCGCAGGCAGCCACCGAACCGCAGATAGCCGCGGAGGCGGCTGCCGCCGCCAAGCACTTCGGCAACACCACACCGGCCAGCAACCGCAACGTCCAGTACGTGGTCACCACTGCCCAGGGCATGGACCCCGACCACTGGCACGAACTCAACACATGGTGCGCCTGGCACACCTTCGAGCGGTCCAGCTACGGCACCGTGGCATACACGCTCATGCCGTACCTCACCGACTACAAGTACTGCGGCACCAACTGGATCAACCCGGGGCCGCGCGGCCGACTCGACGGCTGGAGCATCCTGGGCGGCCACGAGTACGCCGAGACCATCACGGACCAGAACGCCATCGGCGGCTGGATCGACGCGGCGGGCCAGGAGGACGGCGACAAGTGCGCCTGGATCAACCAGGGAACACCGGGCGGACTGTTCAACCTGCAACTCACCACCGGTGCCTTCGCGGTGCAGGCGACGTGGTCCAACGACCAGCACACTTGCTCTGGCTCCCATCCGGTGGTCGCCAACCATCCGTTGGTGGTGAGCACGTTGTGCGACCGAACGGAGCCGGTCAACCGACCGGTGTCGGTGCCGGTCATCGCCACGGACCGGCTGTCGAAGGCACTGCGCTACTCGGCAACCGGACTGCCCCGAGGCCTGTCGATCGACGCCCGCACCGGACTGATCCACGGCCGTAGCAGCCAGCGCGGCACCCGAGCGGTCACGGTGACGGTCCGGGACAAGGCCGGGAACCGGGCGGCGACCCACTTCCGCCTCGGCATACTTCCCAGCGCCGAGTACGGTTGCCAGGGCATCGAGCAGATCGTCGACCCCGGTTTCGAGGTCGCCGCGGACGCCAAGGGCAACTACCCGGGCTGGTGGGCCCAGTCCGCTACCGGGATCATCAGCCAGTCCACCGCGCACGCCGCCCACTCCGGTAAGGGCTACGCCTGGCTCGGGCACTCCGCGACCCAGGACGACACGCTGTCGCAGTCCGTCGAGACGACCCCCGGCTACACCAAGGCCAGTTTCTCCTTCTGGCTGCACGTGGACTCCACCAACACATCGGCGCAGTCCCAGGACACCCTCACCCTCGAACTCGACGACCAGTACTCCGGCAAGCGCATCGCCGTGCTGCACACCTGGTCCAACCTCGACGCCACATCCGGCTACGTGCCGGTCAGTGTCGATCTGACGCCTTATGTGGCGCCCGAGTTCGGGTCAACGGTGATCGTCAAGTTCACCTCGCACGAGACGGGGAACGCCGCCACGGCCTTCCTGCTGGACGACACATCGTTCCGGCTCGCGTGACGCCCGGCCAGGTGCGCTGATCGGCGCGTCGGCAGCGTCGGCCACCTGAATCCGACGCTGCCGACCGCTCCCTGGTGGGAGATCCCCAACCGCGCCCGCTCCGCTCGGCCTTGTAGTCGTTCGGACAGGCCTCTAGCGACCCTCAGTGAAATGTGAAATATTACTGACGTGTCCATGGGAAACTCTTCGGACGTCATCGTCGTCGGGGCCGGAGTGGTCGGCGCGGCCTGTGCCTACTACGCCACCCGCTCCGGCCTCTCCGTCACCGTCATCGACCGCGGCCCCGTGGCCGGCGGAACCACGGGCGCGGGCGAAGGGAACCTGCTGGTCTCCGACAAGGAACCGGGGCCCGAGCTGGAACTCGCCCTGCTCTCCACGCGGTTGTGGCGTGAGTTGGCCGAGCCGCTGCCCTTGCAGATCGAGTACGAGGCCAAAGGCGGCCTCGTCGTCGCCTCCGACGCGGTGGCTATGGACACACTGCGCGAGTTCGCGAAGCGGCAGGAGAAGGCGGGGGTGCCGGCGGAGGAGATACCGGCCGACCGACTGGCCGATCTGGAGCCGCACCTCGTTCCCGGCCTGGCGGGCGGCTTCCACTACCCGCAGGACGCGCAAGTCCAGCCCGCCCTCGCCGCGGCTCACTTGCTGCGCGCCTCCGGTGCTCGGATCCGCCTCGGCGAGGAGGTCACCGGCCTCCTCGCCGCCACGACCGGCGAGGTGACCGGGGTTCGGACGACGACCGGAACCGTCCACGCCCCGCACGTGGTGAACGCCACCGGTACCTGGGGCGGCGAACTGGCCCGGCGCGCGGGCACCGAGCTGCCAGTGCTCCCGCGCCGTGGTTTCGTCCTTGTCACCGAACCACTGCCACGCGTGGTCCGGCACAAGGTGTACGCGGCGGACTACGTCGCCGATGTCGCGAGCGGTTCGGCAGCACTGCAGACTTCGCCCGTGGTCGAAGGCACCCCCGCGGGCCCGGTGCTGATCGGTGCCAGCCGTGAAAGGGTCGGCTTCGACCGCACGCTCTCGGTGGAGGCCCTGCGTCGGCTGGCGGCCCAGGCCACGGCGCTGTTCCCGGTGCTGGCGGGAGTCCGTGCGGTACGGGCCTACGCGGGCTTCCGCCCGTATCTTCCCGACCACCTGCCCGCGATCGGCCGTGACCCCCGCGTCCCTGGCCTACTGCACGCCTGCGGTCACGAAGGCGCGGGGATAGGGCTCGCCCCGGCCACGGGCGTGCTCATCGCCGGGATGCTCAGTGGTGCCGAACTGCCGCTTGACGCAACGCCGTTCAGCCCCGCGCGCTTCGCTGGGGGGAGCGGCCCAGCGGCCCCGTAGGGGTGCCGTGGACCGCTTCCCGCCCCGCCACCCACCACTTTGAAAGGAGGCCCGCAGTGGCCCGTACCCCCGCCGAGCTGGTCAGGGCCGAGCCCGGTCCGCCGTTCGAGATCACGGTAGACGGCAGGGCGGTCACCGCCCTGCCCGGGCAGTCCGTCGCCGCGGCGCTGTGGGGTGCGGGCATCCTCGCCTGGCGCTCCACCCGCGGTGGCGGACGCCCGCGCGGCGCCTTCTGCGGTATCGGGCAGTGCTACGACTGCCTCGCCACCGTCAACGGCGAGCCCAACAGGAGGGCATGCCTGGTGACCGCCCGACCCGGTGACGCGATCACCACCCAGGAGGGACACGGCCGTGCCGGACTCAGCGTCTGAACCGTTCGACCTGACGGTGGTCGGCGCCGGCTGCGCCGGGCTCGCGGGCGCCGTCACCGCCTCCGAACTGGGCTTGCGGGTCTGCATCATGGACGGATCGGGCCAGGTCGGCGGCCAGTTCTTCCGGCACCCCGCCCCGGTCCTCGGCGCACGGCGGCCGCAGGCCCTGCACCATGACTGGTCCGCCTTCGCTACGCTGCGCCAACGCCTGGAGACCGGCGACACCCACCGCCTCATGCGGCACCATGTGTGGACCGTCACCCGCGAGAGCGGCGAACTGTGGACGGTGCACGCCGTCGCCGGCGCCGACGGCGACGAGGAGCGCCCGGTGCGGGTGCGTACCCGCGCGGTCCTGCTCGCGACGGGTGCGCACGAACGGCAACTGCCCTTTCCCGGATGGACGTTGCCGGGCGTGGTGGCGGCCGGAGGCGCCCAGGCGATGCTCAAGTCCGCGCTGGTGCTGCCCGGTAAGCGGATCGTCGTCGCCGGAAGCGGGCCGCTGCTACTCGCCGTCGCCGCCTCGCTGGCCGCCGCCGGGGCGCGGGTGCCCGCCGTCGTGGAGGCCACCGGCTACCTCAGATACGCACGGCACGCCCGCGCCCTGGCGGCCAACCCGCACAAGGTACTGGAAGCCGCGATCCACGGCGCGTCCCTGCTGCGTCACCGCGTGCGGCCGCACACCCGCAGCGCGGTCACCGCGGTACACGGCACCGACCGGGTGGAGGCCGTGACCGTCTCCCGGATCGACGAGGACTGGCGGCCCGTGCCGGGAACCGGCCGCCGCATCATGTGCGACGCGCTGGCCGTGGGCCATGGGCTGGTACCGCAGATCGAACTGGCCACGGCTCTGGGTTGCGCGACCCGGCGGACGACGGACGGAACGCACGCCCTGGCCCTTGACGGGCTCCAGTCGACCTCCGTGCCCGGCGTGTGGGCGGCGGGGGAGACCGGCGGGGTCGGCGGATGGCAACTCGCCTGCGTCGAAGGTGAGTTGGCGGGCCGGGCGGCGGCCGTCCGGCTGCGCGGGACGCCCATGGACGCAGCGCGCGTTCGAGAGCTTCGGCGCCGCCGAGACCGGATGCGTGCCTTCGCCGATGCCATGGCCGTCGCGCACACGCCGCACCCGGGCTGGACCGACTGGCTCGGTGACGACACCGAAGTGTGCCGCTGCGAGGAGGTGACGGCACGCCGCATCCGCGAGGCCGCCGCCGACCTGGGCGCGAGGGACGCCCGTACCGTCAAACTCCTCACCCGGGCCGGAATGGGCTGGTGCCAGGGCCGCATGTGCGGAGCCGCCGTGGCCTGCCTCGCGGCGGGTGCGGGCGACGGGGGCATACCGCCGTCCCCCGAGCGCCGGCCGCTCGCCGTACCCGTGCCACTCCGCGTGCTCGGCTCGCCAGCCGAAGCCGACGACTAGTTCCCCGCTCGGCCGCCCGTCAGCCCTGCGGCGCCCCCGCGATCCGAAGCACAGATGTCACACGCTAGAGAAGGGTCAACTGGCATGCCCACCAATTCCTGGCACGTAGAACGCCCGTGGCGCGGCCTCATGGTCGCCACCGCGCTTCCGCTGCGCGAGGACCTCTCCGTCGACTACGACGCCTACGCCGAGCACGTCCACTGGCTGATCGCGAACGGCTGCGACGGTGTCGTCCCCAACGGCTCCCTCGGCGAGTACCAGACCCTCACCCCCGAGGAGCGCGCCCGCGTGGTGCGTACCGCTGTCGAGGCGATCGGCGACGGTGCCCGGGTGATGCCGGGTGTGGCCGCCTACGGCAGTGCGGAGGCCCGCCGGTGGGCCGAACAGGCCGCGGAGGCGGGCTGCGGCTCCGTACTGCTGCTGCCGCCCAACGCCTACCGTGCCGACGAGGCCGCGGTACGGGCCCACTACGCGGAGGTGGCCAGGGCCGGGCTGCCGGTCGTCGCGTACAACAACCCCGTCGACACCAAGATCGACCTCGTTCCGGCCCTGCTCGCCCAACTCCACGGCGAGGGCAGCGTGGTCGCGGTCAAGGAGTTCACCGGTGACGTGCGCCGGGCCTACGAGATCGCCGAACTCGCCCCGGCGCTCGACCTGTTGATCGGCGCGGACGACGTGCTCCTCGAACTCGCGATCGCCGGTGCCGTCGGCTGGATCGCCGGATACCCCAATGCCTTTCCGGCCACCTGTTCCGAGCTGTACCGCAGCGCCGTCGCAGGGGACCTGGAGACGGCACTGCCCTTGTACCGGGCGCTCCATCCGCTGCTGCGCTGGGATTCCAGGACGGAGTTCGTGCAGGCCATCAAGGCTTCCATGGACATCGTCGGCCGTCATGGCGGCCCCACCCGCCCGCCGCGCTCACCGCTCACCGGTCGGGCCGAGGCCGCGGTGCTCGCCGCCACCGAGAAGGCCATCGCCGACGGCCATCACTGATCGCCGGATCGCAGAAGGGACTCCCGTGCGCACTCGTCATGTCTTCCATGCCGTCGACTCGCACACCGAGGGCATGCCAACTCGCGTCATCACCGGGGGTGTCGGGGTGATCCCCGGTGCCACGATGGCCGAACGCAGACTGCACTTCATCAAGCACCTGGACCACATCCGCACGCTGCTGATGTACGAGCCACGCGGCCACGCCTCCATGAGCGGTGCGATCCTCCAACCCCCGACCAGCCCGGACGCCGACTACGGGGTGCTGTTCATCGAGGTCTCCGGTGTGCTGCCGATGTGCGGGCACGGCACCATCGGGGTCGCCACCGTACTGGTGGAGACCGGGATGGTCGAGGTCACCGAGCCGGTCACCACAGTGCGGTTGGACACTCCGGCAGGCCTGGTCCGCGTCGACGTCCGCGTCGAGGACGGCGTGGCCAGAACCGTGACGTTCACCAACGTGCCCGCGTTCTGTCTCGGCCTGGACCGCGAGGTCGAGGTGCCGGGGTACGGGACGGTGGGCTACGACCTCGCCTTCGGCGGCAACTTCTACGCCTTCGTCGAACTCGACGCGCTGCGACTGCCGTTCGACCGCTCCCGCAAGGACGAGCTGCTCGCCGCGGGTCTGGCCGTCATGGACGCCGTCAACGCCTCGCCCAACCGCCCGGTCCACCCCCAACGGCCGGAGATCAACGGCCTCAAGCATGTCTACCTCGCCGCGCCCGGCTCGGACGCGCACCGGTCCCGGCATGCCATGGCGATCCACCCGGGCTGGTTCGACCGTTCACCCTGCGGCACCGGCACCTCCGCGCGCATGGCCCAACTCCACGCGCGCGGCGAACTGCCCCTCCACCGCGACTTCGTCAACCAGTCCTTCATCGGTACCGAGTTCACCGGCCGACTCGTCGAGGCGACCCTCGTCGCCGGTGTGCCCGCCGTCGTCCCGACCATCACCGGACGGGCCTGGATCACTGGCACCGCCCAGTACTTCCTCGACCCGGACGACCCCTTCCCCGGAGGCTTCCTCCTGTGACCACGCCACCGTCCCTCGTCTCGCGCAATCCGGCCGATCCGGCCGACGTACTGCTGCGAGTGGCGGCGTCCGGCGCCGCCGCCGTCGCCGATGCCGTCGTCAAGGCCCGTGACGCCCGACCCGGCTGGCTGGACGGCGGCGCGGGCGCCCGCTCGGCGGCCCTGGTCGCCGTCGCCGAGGCCATCGAGGCCGCGGCGGACGAACTGGCCGCACTCGCCGTGCGCGAGGTGGGCAAGCCGCACACCGAGGCCCGAGCCGAAGTGGCGCGTACCGCGGCCATCTGGCGGTACTACGCCCAAGCCCCCCATGAGCCCACCGGCGCTGTACACGAACCCTTCGGCGGCCCGGGGCTGTTGCTCACCCGCCGCCGCCCGTACGGTGTCGCCGGCCTGATCACGCCCTGGAACTTCCCCTTCGCCATCCCCAGTTGGAAGGCGGCCCCGGCGCTGGCCGTCGGCAACACGGTCGTGCTCAAACCCGCGCCCGAGGCCACGGCATGCGCGCTGCGTCTCGCCGAGATCCTCCAACGGGCGCTGCCACGCGCGGTGTTCACCGTAGCTCCCGGCGGCGCCGCGGAAGGCGGCGCCCTGATCACGTCCTCGGACGTCGTCTCGTTCACCGGCTCCACAGCGGTCGGCCACGAGGTGGTGCGCGCCGCGACCGCCCGAGGCATCCCGGTCCAGGCCGAGATGGGCGGGCTCAACGCGGCGATCGTCCTCCCCGACGCCGACATCGAGCGGGTCGCCGCCCACATCGCCGCCGCGATCGCCGGTTACGCGGGACAGAAGTGCACGGCCACCAGCCGGGTCATCCCGGTGGGCGCCGCCCTCCACCCGGTGCGCGAGGCCCTCGCGGCGGCGCTACGGGAGCTGCCGGTGGGCGACCCGTCCGACCCGGCCACCGTCTGCGGCCCGCTCATCAGCGAGCAGGCCAGGGACCGGGTGACCCAGGCGACCTGCCGGGGCGGTGCCGTCCTGGCAGGTGGCAACGCTCCCCGCCGACCCGGCTGGTACGCGACTCCGACCCTGGTCGAGAAGTTGCCACCGGGCCACGAACTGCTACAGGAGGAGGTCTTCGGCCCCGTCGCCGCACTGCTGCCCGCGGACGACCTGGCCCACGCGGTACGGATCGCCAACTCCGTCCCGTACGGGCTGGTCACCTCGGTCCACACCGCCGACCTGAACGCGGCTCTGCACGGGCTCGACCATCTCGACACCGGCATGGTCCGGGTCAACGCACCGTCGACCGGAGTCGACTTCCATCTGCCTTTCGGCGGCACCAAGGCATCCAGCCATGGGGCACGCGAACAGGGCCGAGCCGCCCTGGACTTCTACACGTGCACGCGGACGTACACCCTCAGCCCCACCGGGGCAGTGTGACACCGTACGCTGAAGCTCACCTCGGAAACGGAGGGGCTCACCATGGGGCACCTGAAAACGCGCAACCTGATCACCGCGCACGAGCGGTTGCGCGACCAGGTCGCCCACGCCCTGCGGGCCGCGCTGATCTCCGGTGAACTGCGCCCCGGTGAGCTCTACTCGGCGCCGGGGCTCGCCGAGGACTTCGGTGTCTCCGCGACACCGGTACGCGAGGCGATGCTCGACCTGGCCCGCGAGGGACTGGTCGAGCCGGTCCGCAACAAGGGCTTCCGGGTCACCGAGGTCAACGAACGTGATCTCGACCAGTACACCGAGATCCGCACCCTGATCGAGGTCCCCACTGTCGGCGGGATCACCCGCACCGCCTCCGCCGAGCAACTCGAAGCTCTGCGTCCGCTCGCCGAGGAGATCGTGAGCGCCGCGCGCCACCACGACCTGATCGGCTACCTTGAGGCCGACCGCCAGTTCCACCTCCGTCTGCTGGCGCTCTCCGGTAACGAACGCCTCGTCGAGACCGTCGGCGATCTGCGCAAGCGCTCACGCCTGTACGGGCTCACGGCGCTCAACGAAAGCGGCCGACTGCTCCCGTCAGCCGAGGAACACCTGGAACTGCTGGAGCTGATGCTGGCTGGCGACGCCAAGGGTGCCCAGAAGTGCATGACCCGCCACCTGGGCCATGTCCGCTCCCTGTGGGCCAAGGGCGAGGGCCGGCAAGCCCGGTAGCCCTGCTCTGACGGTACCCGCCCCGCCGGCCGGGCCGAGGGTGGACTGAGCCGCTGTCGCGCGGCCGGCGCCTCCTCACCAAGCCCCCTCAGGGGTACCCGCCCGCGAATTATCCCAAAGGCATGATTTCGGGCCAGGCGAGGCAGCTGGCGCTGGTCAGAGCCCTGACCGTGCCGCGGGTGACGGCAGCCAGGCGGTGTGCGGTTCATCCAACGCGGCCGGTGAAACCGTTGGAAACATCCACTGTTCGCGGCCTGGACTGGCCCGTTACGGTCCCCTCCCACAGACACCACCGCAGGTCCCACAAGCCCCGCACGGTCGCAGGGAGGCACCCATGGTCCGAACACGTGGCGTACGCGAAACGACGCGAAGCTCCATAGGTGCGGGGGTGGAGACCCGATCCATCGACTGGGTGCCGGACTCGGAGCGGCACGGCCATGTCTGGCATCAGGGGCCGCTGTGGTTCCTGGGTAACTTCCAGTACTTCACCGTCGCCGTCGGGTTCGTCGGTCCCTCGCTGGGCCTGCCGCTCGGCCCGACGGTCCTGGCGGGGGTGCTCGGCATCGTCGTCGGCACCCTGTTCATGGCCTTCCACGCTTCGCAGGGGCCGGTCCTCGGGCTACCGCAGATGATCCAGTCGCGGGCACAGTTCGGCTACCGCGGCGTCATCGTGGTCCTGACGGCCACTCTCTTCACCTACCTGGGCTTCAACGTCGCCGACCAGGTGCTGCTGTCCCAGGGACTGCACAGCGTGTTCGGCTGGAGTCCGCTGGCCGTCGCGATCGCCGCCACACTGCTCGCGGTGGTACTCGCCATATACGGCCATGACTGGCTGCACCGGGTCTTCCGATGGCTGCTGTATGTCTCGCTGCCGCTGATGCTGCTGCTCACCGCCGGCGTGCTCACCGGCCAGGCCGGGGGACACACCGTCCATCAGCACTTCGCCTTCACATGGTCCGCGTTCTTCGCGCAGTTCTCCGCGGCGGCCGCCTACAACATCACCTACGCGCCCTACGTCTCGGACTACTCCCGCTATCTGCCGCGTACCGCCCCGGCCCGTGCCCTGATCGCTTCCGTCTTCTTCGGCGCCTCCGGATCGGCGGTGTGGCTCATCGCCCTCGGCGGCTGGCTTGCCGTACGGCTCGGTGTGAGCGACGGTCTCGTGGGGCTGCGGCAGGCGGGCGACCACGTCCTCACCGGGCTCGGCGCGGCGACCGCGTTGCTCTCCGTGCTCAGCCTGGGCGCCACCATGGGCATGAACGCGTACGGGGGCATGCTCACCGTGCTGACCGGCATCGACTCGGTGCGCAAGATCAACCCGAGGCGTGCCGCGCGCGTGATCACCATCCTCGCACTCGCCGTCACCTGGTACGCCGTCGGATCGCTGGTCTCGCAGAACGCGGTGGCGACCGTGTTCACGGCGTTGACGCTCATGCTGTACCTGCTTGTCCCGTGGACCGCGACCAACCTCGTCGACTTCTTCTTCGTCCGGCGCGGCCACTACGCCGTCACCGACCTGTTCACCCGGAGCGGCGTCTACGGCACTTGGTCCTGGCGCGGCCTGACGGCCTACGCGCTGGGCATCGCCGCCGAGATCCCCTTCATGGTCCTGCCCAACCTGGGCCAGTGGTCGTACACCGGACCAGCGGCCCGCCAACTCGCCGACACCGACATCTCCTGGCTGGTCGGGCTCCTCGTCACCTCACTGGTGTACCTGGCGATCTCCCGCTTCCGCGACCGGGCCGCCGAGCAGGCCGCCGTTGAGCGGAGCGAGCAGCGGTTGAACGCCTGGCAGGATGGCCGGGCGGTGCACCTCGGCTAGCAACGGCCGTTGCGCGGCTCGTGGTCGCCTGCGCACCCGGGGTGCTCGATCGCGCCAGGGTGCGCACCTGTCACCCTGTTCCCGCTACTGGGTGCTCGCCTGAACGACGGTCCGAAGTCTGGGTTGTTGGCGGTCAGTCTCGGGGGCGGGGCTGACTGCCGCCGAGCATCGAGGAGTTCGGCATCTTCATCGGCCTTGTGCTGTCGGCGAAGTGGAGAGGGGACCCGCAGGCATGGAGGCGTTGTGCGGCATCCGGTCTCCAACATCAGCTGGTGGGCGCGACCGGTTCACATAGAACCTCTGAGGCTGTCGTTTGTGACATGACAGGCAGCGGTTGACATGGCTGGCGGCAGTGGGAGGGTGGAATGGTAAGCGCGGTGGTGCGGCATGTCGGAGCCGGGCCGTAAGCCCAGATGCCGTGTATGGGTATCGGGCTCGATATGCCTCACCGGGGCACCGCCCCCGGAACCACCGAGAGCGAAGCCGTCGCGAGGGGATGCCATGAAGGCAACCGTCTACGAGGGCCCACGTTCCGTCGCGGTGAAAGAGGTTCCAGACGCACGGATCGAACGGCCCACCGACGTCCTGGTGCGGATCACGACCACGAACATCTGCGGCTCGGACCTGCACATGTACGAGGGCCGTACCGACTTCGAGGAGGGCCGGATCTTCGGCCACGAGAACATGGGCGAGGTCGTCGCGGTCGGCGACGGGGTCGACCGCGTCCGGGTGGGAGACCTGGTCTGTCTCCCGTTCAACATCTCCTGCGGCTTCTGCCGTAACTGCGAGAAGGGCCTGACCGCCTTCTGCCTGACGACGCCCGACAACCCGAAGATGGCCGGCGCCGCCTACGGCTTCGCTGACATGGGCCCGTACGACGGTGGCCAGGCGGAGCTGCTGCGCGTACCCTACGGTGACCACAACTGCCTGGTCCTGCCGGAGGAGGCCAGAGAGCGGCAGAGCGACTATGTGATGCTCTCCGACATCTTCCCCACCGGCTGGCACGCCACCCAGCTGGCCTGCGTGCAGCCCGGTGACACCGTGGTGATCTACGGTGCGGGGCCGGTCGGTCTGATGGCCGCGTTGTCGGCGACGCTCAAGAGTGCCTCCAAGATCATGGTGGTGGACCGGCACCCCGACCGGCTGGCCCTGGCCGAGGAGATCGGGGCGATTCCCATCGACGACTCCAAGGTCTCGCCCGTCGACCAGGTGAACGAGCAAACAGACGGTCTCGGCGCGGACCGGGGTTGTGAGTGCGTGGGCTACCAGGCCCATGACCCCCAAGGCCATGAGCACCCCAACCTCACACTGAACAATCTCGTACAGTCCGTGAAGTTCACTGGGACCATCGGCGTGGTCGGCGTCTTCATCCCGCAGGACCCGGGCAGCCCGGACAAGCTGTACAAGGAGGGTGAGATCGCCTTCGACTACGGGTTGCTCTGGTTCAAAGGCCAGACCATCGGCAACGGCCAGGCCAACATCAAGGCCTACAACAGGCAGTTGTGCGGCCTGATACAGGCTGGCAAGGCCAAACCTTCATGGATCGTCTCCCATGAACTCCCGCTGGACAAGGCACCCGAGGGATACCAGCACTTCGACGCCCGGGACAACGGCTGGACGAAGGTCCTCATGCACCCCGACGGCGGCAGCCACAACTGACGTACGTCGCGTGCAACGGCGGATTGAAAAGGCGTCCAGGAGGCCCAGTGCAGGCGTCCACCTCCAACGGCGGGGTTGGCAACCGGAGTTGTCGTTGCGGTGGGGTCTTCGGGCGGTTGAGGGCCCGGTCCCCGGGTACCCGATCCTGGGAGCCGCCGTGACCAGGGTGCTTACGGGAGGCGGTCGTCGGAAGACCGGTACCAGACGGCCGCCAAGCGTTACCCGGCGAGCCCCTGCTCACGTCGCACTCACGGCCCGCCGGGAGGAGCCGGGATCCATTGGGCCTACCGAACCGCCGACGAGCCGAGGACGAGGCCATGCCCGACCCATACAGCAATCGCCTCACACACCACCGGCCTGCGCGCCCGCAGGACAAGCGCCCACGGGGAGCGGCAGGACGTCGGCAGCGCACCGGCTCCGAGCCCCGGACAGCGATCAGTGACCTGCCTGCGCGACGGATGCTGGCGACCGTTTTCGCTCCGGTGTTCCTCGTGGGAGCGGCCGTCTTCGCGATACTCGCTGCCACGGCCAGCCCCAGCAGCCAGCAGGGGCGGACCCTCTACATCGCCTTGGCCGCCGTGTGCGCGGTGTTCGCGGTGGTGGCGCTGAGCGATCTCTACGTGATCCGGCGCCGTACACGCACTGAGCATCGTGGTGCCCGACGTACGGGAAAGTGGTGATGTCCAGGTGACGAGGCATTCCCGCGCTGAGGGCGCAAGGGAACCGCAGGACACGGGTGGCGCCGCGCTCTTCGACGTCGACGGCACGCTGGTCGACAGCAACTACCTCCATGTGTCCACCTGGTGGGAGGCGTTCCGCCAAGCCGGGCACACTGTGTCGATGACGGCCATCCACCGCACGGTGGGCATGGGGTCGGACAAGCTCATCGCCCACCTGCTGGGTGAGGAACGCGATACCGACCAGGACGCGGAGATCGCAGCGGCGCACAAGGCGCTCTTTGCCACTTACCTTGAACGCCTGCCCGCGCTTGAGGGAGCCGCGGACCTGCTGCGCACGGTCAGCCAGCGCGGCTGGAAAGTCCTACTGGCGAGCTCGGCCGGACAGTACGAGCTCAACGCAATGCGCTGCGCCATTGGAGCCGATGAGTACATCGCCGCGGCCACGAGCGCGGACGACGTGGACGCGAGTAAGCCCGCGCCGAACCTGGTCAAGCGGGCGCTCGACCGCGCTGGCGTGCCCGCATCGCGTGCGGTCTTCGTAGGCGACACGGTGTGGGACGTGCAAGCCTCCGCCAAGGCAGGCGTTGATTGCATCGCACTGCTGTCCGGGGGCATACCGGAGGCCGACCTCCGGCGCGCTGGCGCCCTAGCGGTCTACGACGGCCCGGCGCGTCTACTCGCCGAGCTCGACTCCAGTCCTTTGGCCGAAGCCCCGTAAGTCGGCGGTCATTGAGGCTGGTCGAACGTGGTGACGTAGTGGCCGTAGAGTTGCGGCCACAGATTCGCCGGTGGAGTGTCGTCGTCGTTCAGGAGCGCTTCGAGTGTGGCGAGGCACACGTCCCAACCAGCGGCGGTCCTGGCGGCCTTCTTCCTCGGGCCGGCGGGGTGCGGGATGCCGCTGTGCTCGGTGAAGCCGTGAGTGAAGACAAGGCGGCAACCGCCCTCAGTGGGTTCCAGCTCCCAACGTAGGTCCTCCTCGCCCCAGGTGTAGGCGAGCAGGCGCGGCGGATCGAACGCGGTGAACGTGCCGTCGAGATCCTCTGGGTCCTTCGTGAGGATTTCGGGCATGTCTTCGGCCCGTGGGGCGTCTCCGCGGAAGGCGAAGTGGATCTTCGCCCCGAGTTCGCGCTCGCCCTCGATGTCGCACGGGAACCATTGGCGCAACTGGTCAGCTTCTGTCAGCGCACGCCAGACCCGCTCGGGCGAATGGGCGAGGAACCGTTCGAAGCGCAACACGTACCTGCCGTCGTCGCGGACTTCGAGAGCCCCCATGCCTGCGTCGTCGTTGCTGCTGGGCATGTCGATCACTCCTTCTCCTGGTCAAGGTGGCGCTCCAGGGCGTCGAGGTGACGGGCCCAGAACTCGCGGTAGGGCCCAAGCCACGCGTCGATCTCGGCCAGCGGCTCAGCGCAGAGCCCGTACCAGCGGCGCTGGGCGTCACGGCGGACGTGGACGAGCCCGGCTTCGCGGAGCATCCGCAGGTGTTTCGAGACCCCGGGCTGGCTGAGCCCCAGGCACTCGACCAACTCACCGACGGAACGCTCGCGCTCGCGCAGCAGATCCAGTATCCGCCGACGCGTCGGGTCGGACACGACCTCAAAAGTCGTTGCCACGCGTGAACATTACCACTGGGCTATATAGCCAACAAGGAATGTAATGTAGGCCCTACCGTCCAGCCCGCGGCGGGGGCAGCGCGCTGATGTCCGCGCAGCGGAACATGGGCACCGCCCCCGAACTGCCCCGCGAAGCCCCGACACGCGGCTCGCGCGTCTCAAGAGGCTCTACCTTCTTGCTGGGCCTGCCCCAGCCATTCGTAGGGTTGGGGGACCCAGGGGAGCCGGGTGTGGCTTTCATGAGGCTGCCGACCATGGCTTGGGAGGCTTGGCCGCCCGGCTCCCCACG
>NZ_JARJBC010000043.1:0-20615 GCF_029269905.1 Streptomyces silvisoli
GGTTCGACCAGGGCCCACTCATCATCCGTCAGATCGCCACGCGCCATGCCCCTGGCCTACCAGGCCACGGGACACGGCGCGGCCGAATCCACCAACTCGTGATCGCAACTACGAACACGCTCTAGTGGGGCCCGGCACATGACTTCGGAGCAGACGATGACGCGGCGGCCGTGGAGTTCGGCCAGGTCGGTGTGGTGGCCCTCGTAGGGGCGCGCATCGACGCTCTCCTTCGGCCGCACTGCTGTGGTGTTGGCGCTCTCTGGAATTCCGTAGGGGCGTTCACCTTCCCCACTTGCCTGCGTGCTGGACGATCGGCAGGGAGGTCTGCTCTCGGGGTCCCGGGGTGCCCTCCTTACTGATTGGCGGGCTGCGGGAGCAGACCGTCAGCGACCAGCCCGGCGAGGACCGCCTCGCCCAGGGTGTGGACGGCGGACTGCGGCCGGACCATGACCGTGAACTCCTTGATCCGACCGTCCTCGTCGTAGTGCAGCAGGTCGATGCCGTGGATCTGCTTGCCGTTGACGGCGGCACGGAAAAGCAGGACCGCCGAGGGGGAGGCGACGCCGTCGGCGCTTGTCTCCGCGGTGCCGGCGTAGTGGCCGATGTAGCGGAAGTTCTCGAAGGTGCGCAGCAAGACCCCGAAGAGGCCCAGCACCATGGGCCTGCCCTCGAACGGGGTGAACTTCACGGGGCTGTAGAAGCGGATGTCGTCGGTGAACAGGTCCTCCAGGGCTGCGAGGTCACGGCTGTCGACGGCGGCGCGGAAGCGTTCCGCTGTAGTCATGGCTTCCCCTCCTTTCCATACTCATCGATATGAGTAATCAGATACATGAGTAGCATGGCGTCTGTCCATGGACAGACGCCAGAAGGAGGTGACCCGATGGCATTGCGGCACGCTGTTCTCGCAGCGCTGCTCGATGAAGAGCTGAGCGGATACCAACTGGTCAAGGCGTTCGATCTCGGTGTGGCGAACTTCTGGCACGCTCAGCCGCAGCAGGTGTACGCCGAGCTGACCCGGCTGGAGAAGGACGGGCTGATCACCGGCCGGGAAGTAGTCCAGGACACCCGGCCCAACAAGCGCCTTTTCCAGGTCACCGACGCCGGTCTGGCCGAACTGGACCACTTCGCAGTCACCGCCGCCAAGCCCTCCTTCATCCGCGACGACCTGCTCGTCAAGGTCCAGGCCGCAGACCACATCGACACCCGGACGCTGGTCGAACAGCTCACCGAACGCGCGGCTTTCGCCCGGGCCAAGACCGACCTGTTCGACAAGCTCCTGCGCACCATGCGGGGCGACCGCACCGAAGAGGAGTTCCTGCGCCACGGCGAGCGCATCGGCCCCTACCTCACCTGCCTGCGCGGCCTCGCCTTCGAGCAAGGCAACCATGACTGGTGCGAACGCACGGCCACCATCTTGCGCGAGAGAGAAGGCGACCATGCCCAGCAGTGACGTGCACTACCTGCGCTATGTTGCCCTGGGTGACAGCCAGACCGAGGGCCTCGGCGACGGCGACGACACCATGGGGCTGCGCGGATTCGCCGACCGGCTCGCCGAACACCTCGCTCAGCACAACCCTGGTATGCAGTACGCCAATCTGGGCGTACGGGGACGCCTCGTCCGCCACGTCCACACCGAGCAGCTCGCCCCCGCGCTCGCCCTGCGCCCTCGACCTGGCCACCGTGGTCGCCGGGGTCAACGACCTGCTACGGCCGCAGTTCGACGCCGACGAAGTCGCGGGCCATCTGGAGGCGATGTTCGTCGCCCTCACCGCTCAGGGAGCCCACGTCGCCACCCTCACCTCCCTGACCTCGCGCGCATCACTCCGCTCGCCCGGCCGCTCAGTTCCCGTGTCACCGCCCCCCGCTCGTCGTCATGACGGCCGAGCGTAGCCGCGTGTACCGACCCGGCGGGCGGCGACTGCGCGATCAGACCCGAAAGAGGCCATGGGCGCAACGTGCCTACTGGACCGGCCTCGGGACTGGTAAGCCCGCATGTCGAGGTGTCGCCTATTCAGCGGACGGGGCCGGCTGCTGATTACTGACTGTCGCCAGTTCCGGTGGTCCAGCGTGGATCGATGTGGCCCAGCCATGCGTCTTGATCGTCGGCCAGTGGTTCCTTCAGGGGGAGGGGGAGGAATCGGCAGGTGAAGGTGAGGCCAGCGTCGTCACCGTCGCCGTTGACGTAGTGGTCCCACGCATCGGGGGTTTCTGCTGACGCCTGGAGGAAGAAGAAGGTGGTTCGTCGGGCTTGCCCCGTGTCGGGATGGGGCTTGTCCTCCACGGCGATCTGCCGGACCACCGCGGCTGTCAGTAAACCGGTCTCCTCGGCGACCTCTCGTAGGACCGCTTCTTCCGCGTCTTCGCCTGATTTGACCCGTCCGGCAGGGACTTGGGTGCCGGCCTCGGGCATACCGACGTGGTCGAACACCAGGACTTCGGGGACGGCGCGATGCCGGATTACGTATGCGGCGACACGGATTCTGGGTCGGGTCATCCCGGCATTGTCAGCTGGCGGCGGGAGCGCCCGCAGGGCCGTCACTACCGTGACGGCGAGCGTTGGCCGGCGTTGGAGCGGCCGACATGGCGGCCTGATATCCGGGCCGCGGTGGTCTCCAAGGCTCGGGTGAAAATGCACCGCAAAATGCTCAACATCGCGAAGGCGACCGGCCGTTACCTGGTCACGAGAGTTGCAACCGGTTCGGCCGGCGCGCCTAGGCTCACTCCCGACCGGGGGTGTGAGAACGGTGAAGGTCACTGGGTTCGACGGGGTCCGACGGGGCAAGCGTTCCGGACGTGGCTCGCCCGGGCGGTGAACCGACCGCGGCTCCAGGTCCCGGTTTCCGCCGCTGACGGCTGGCCGTCAGCGGCGGGTCTCGATCCGCAGGCCGCCCGTGGTCACCTGGCGGATGTGGTCGCTCGCCAGTAGGTCGTGCGGCTGGCCGAGTTCGATCGCGCTGGCCGCGTCCAGGCGGGCCAGCTGGGTGGCTGTGAACTCGACCTCCAAGGCGCCCAGGTTCTCCTCCAGTTGGGTGGGGGTGCGGGCCCCGATCAGCGTGGTCGCCACGCCCGGGTTGCGCAGGGTCCAGGCCAGCGCGATCTGGGCCGGGGTGCGGCCCAGTTCGGCGGCGACGTCCCGGGCGACTTCGGCCACGGCCAGGTTGCGTTCGGTGAGCGTGCCCAGGGCGAGGTTGAGGCCCTTGCGGGTGCCGTCGCCGGTGCCGTCGCCCGTCGCGGTCACGTCGTTGCGGCCGTACTTGCCGCTGAGCACCCCGCCGCCCAGCGGGGAGTACGGGACCACGCCCAGGCCCAGTTCCTGGGCCATCGGGATCAGGTCGCGCTCCGCGGTGCGTTCGATCAGGCTGTACTCGAGCTGCAGCGCGACCAGTGGCGCCCAGCCGCGCAGGTCGGCGATCGCCTGCATCCGGGAGACCTGCCAGGCCGGGGTGTTGGAGATCGCCACGTACAGCACCTTGCCCTGCCGGACCAGGTCGTCCAGGCCGCGCAGGACCTCCTCGACCGGCGTCCGGAAGTCCCACACGTGCAGGTACAGCAGGTCTATGTAGTCGGTGGCCAGCCGCCGCAGGCTCCCCTCCACCGAGCCGAACAGGGCCTTGCGGTGACCGCCCCCGGAGTTGGGGTCGCCGGGGCGGCGCAGCGTCGAGTACTTGGTCGCCAGCACCAGGCGTTCGCGCTCCTGGCGGGCGAACTCGCCTAGCAGGCGCTCGGAGCTGCCGTCGGTGTAGGTGTCGGCGGTGTCCAGGAGGTTGCCGCCGAGCCCGACGTAGTGGTCGAACAGCTTGCGGGCCTCGGCCCGTTCGGCGCCCCAGCCCCACTCGGTGCCGAAGGTCGCCGTACCCAGGGCCAGCGGTGAGACCCGCAGTCCCGAGCGGCCCAGCAGCCGGTAGGCGTCGAGGGTCAGTGCCATCAGGTCCTCCTGTGCTCGAAGTCCGTTGCCGACACCGAGTCTGTGACGGCGGCGGCCCGGGGGTAAGGGACGGCACTTCCTGGGAAGACCGATCCCACCCTGGCGGTTGGACCGGTCATGACGACCCGAACCATGGACACCGCCCAGGAGTTGGCCGCCTTCCTGCGCAGCAGGCGCGAAGGCCTCGACCCCGACCGGCTGGGCCTGCCGTCGCACCGCCGGCCCCGGCGGACGCCGGGGCTGCGCCGAGAGGAGGTCGCCGAACTGGCCGGGGTCAGCACCGACTACGTGGTCCGGTTGGAGCAGGGCCGCGGGCTGCGGCCCTCGGCAGAGGTGCTGGCGGCGCTGGCCCGGGCCCTGTGCCTGGATCCGAGCGAACGCGACTACCTGTTCGACCTGGCCGGACGCCGCCGCCCCCGCACCACCGGTGGGCCGGCCGCGGGTGCGGCGCCGTCGCTGGGCCGCCTGGTCGCTGACCTCTCGCCGCTGCCGGCCATGCTGCTGGACCACCGCTACGACATCCTCGCCTGGAACCCCGAAATGGCCCGGCTGCTACCGGATTTCGAGGCCGTGCCGCCGTCACGGCGCAACGCGATGTGGCTGTGCCTGCTGCACCCGGCGATGCGCGACTTCTACGTCGACCGGGAGCAGGTGCTGCGGGATGGGATCGCCCACCTGCGCGCGGCATGGGCCACGCACCCGGAGGACCGGGAACTGTCCGGCCTCATCGCCGAATTCGCCACGCAGGACGAGGACTTCGCCCGCTTGTGGTCGCAGCGGCAGGTCGGCGTCAACGGACGCGGCCGGAAGTTGCTGCGGCATCCGGTCGCCGGTGCGATCACCGTCGACTTCGAAGTCCTGCTGCCGCTCCAGGACCCGGAACTGCGCCTGCTGGTCTACCGCGCCGCGGACGAGGAGAGCCGCGCGTCCTTGGACCGGTTGTGCGCGCGGTGACTGGGCCAAGAAGTCTGACAACTCACGGTTGGTTGCAAGAAGCGTGACCAATTGGTGCCAACAAGCCTGTCCCGCGGACCAGAAACCACAGCTCACCGACGCTCACTGGTTCCAACCAACGTGTCCAGGCTCACTGACTGAGTCGCTGTGCAGCTCAGGCGACCGGCGGACCGCCGTAGCCGGTGGCACCCACTATGCTTCGCGCGCTGCTGGTGACACGTAGCGCCCCGAACTGGTGACGACCACCGTGCTTCAACGCCGAAGTTGCAGGTCGGCAGGCGCCCCCGGTGACAACTATCGTGCTTCGGTTCATACCCGTTGAGGCGAGGCATGATGGTTGTCGCAAAGGCAGACTTGTTGTCACCAAGGTCCTCTGCGCGTGGTGGTGGCTGCGTAGGACGTTGGTGTGCCTCCCGCTGGGGAGCAAGCAGCAAGCAGCAAGCCGGGGGGCGGCCCATGCTCAGTTGACGGCTCCGGTACGGGCGTGGCGGCCCGGGGTGATGCCCACGACTCACTTGAAGTGCCGGGCGAGATGGGACTGGTCTTGGAAGCCGGCTGCGGTCGCCACCTCGCCTGGAGACTGTCCGTCAAGTAGCAGACGGCGGGACAGGTCGACGCGGCTGGACATCATGTACTGGTGCGGGGCGATCCCGAAGGCGCCGCTGAAGGCACGTACGAGATGCGCGGGGTGGGCGTGGGCCAGGCGCGCGGCCTCTTCCAGGGCGGTACCGTCACACAGTTGCTCGTCGAGAAGGTCACGCAGGCTCTGGGCGACGCTGCGGTCGGGCCCGCCACTGCCGAAGACCAGCCTGGGGCGCAGGTGCTCGCGCAGCCGCTCGCTCGCCGTCGCGGACCATCGGCGGGGCGGCGAAGGACAGAACTCCATCGCCGCGGCGCACACTGATCAGGCTGGCGGGGCATTCCTGCAAGGCGTCGTGGCCGAGCGGAGGGCATCTGACCGCCCGGCGGCCGACAGCCGCCGGGCGCTGGTGCCCGACGCAGCTTTTGTCAGAAGCCGGTGAGGGTGGTCTTGCCGATGGCCGTGCCGGATTCCTGGATGCGGTGGGCCTCGCGGAGGTTGTCGGCGTTTACGGGGCCGAGGTCCTGGGTGGCGGTGGTGGTGAGGATGCCTATGTCCACGAGATGGGCGATCCGGGTGAGGATGTGATGCTGCATTGCCTGGTCCGGGGTCTGGAACATGGAGCGGGTGTACATGAACTCCCAGTGGAATGAGGCGCTCTTGGGCTTGAGCGCGCCGATGTCGAGGGTGTCGAAGTCGTCGATGGCGACGACCTGGCCGAAGGGGTTGAGCGCCTTGGCATAGGCCGCGATGTTGCGGTCGGTGCTCGCGGTGCTGAAGATGTAGTCCGCCCCGCCGGGTGCTACCTCGGCCAACTGCGCGGCCAGGGGCTTGCGATGGTCGATGATGTGCTGGGCGCCCATCCGGCGTGCGAACGCGGCGGTCTCCGGGCGGGAGGCGGTGCCGATCACGGTCAGCCCGGTAAGGGCGCGGGCGAGCTGGGTGACGATCGAGCCGACCCCGCCTGCGGCGGCGGTCACCAGCAGGGCCCCGGTCCGTTCCAGGGCGCCGTTGCGCAATCCCATGCGGTCGAAGAGGCCCTCCCAGGCGGTGAGCGAGGTCAGCGGCAGCGCGGCGGCCTCGGCGAAGGAGAGCGTGGTCGGCTTGCGGCCGACCAGCCGTTCGTCCACCGTGTGGAACTGGGAGTTGGCGCCGGGCCGGTCGAGCGCGCCCGCGTAGTAGACCTCGTCGCCGACCTTGAAGAGCTCGACCTGCTCGCCGACCGCGACGACGGTGCCGGCCGCGTCCCAGCCGAGTACTCGGAGCTTTTCGCCCGGGTCGGCGTTCTGTCGGACCTTGTAGTCGACCGGGTTGACGGCGACGGCCTCGACCTGGACGAGCAGGTCGCGCGGGCCGGGCGAAGGGACCGGCAGTTCGACGTCCAGCAGGGACTGGGGGTCGTCGATCGGGAGGTTCTTGCGGTAGGCGACCGCGTGCATGGTCGTGCTGTGGTTCTCACTCATGACGGTTTCCTTCGTCAGGTGTTACGGGAGCAGTGCCGGTTGGGCGGTGAGGTAGCGGTCGGCGGCCTGGAGCGGGGTGAGGCCGTCGGCGTTGATCAGGGTGTCGAGTTCTTCGATGCCGTCGTTGCCCAGGTGGAGGGCCTTGAGGCGGGTGAGGGCGTCGGGGTGGATGCGGTCGAGGGACTCCCGGCGGATGACGGGACTGGCCGCGTCGACGGTGCCCAGCAGCCCCTTGGGCTCGGCGAGGGCGCGTAGGCCGTGGCGGCGGTTGAGGTACTGCGGGCGCCAGAGCGGGATGACGAACCATTCCCGGTCGGCGATCCCTTGTTCGACGCGGGCGATGAAGGCGGGCTCGGTGCCGGGTGTGAAGGTGTAGCCGACCCGGTCGAGGCCGTACTCGGAGACGATGTGCGTGGAGAATCTGCTGATGCCCGCGCCGGGGTTGATGCCGTCGATGGCGAGGGTCATCCGCGCGGCCACCTCGGGGCGGGCGAGGTCGGCGACCTCGCCGACCAGCTCGGCGGGGACGTACGGCGGCACGGCCCAGACGCAGTACGGCTCGTATTGCGGAGCGAGGACAACGGCCTGGTCGCGGTAGGGGGCGAGGTAGGCGTCGTGGCTGGAGGGCAGCCAGGCGGAGACGAGCACGTCCACCTCCCCGGCCTGCTGGAGGTGGAAGAGCTGCTCGTGCGGGGCCTCGAGGCCGCGCACCCGGTGGCCGTGGGCCTCCAGCACGCGGCGGATGACGGCCGCCGCGGCGCGGTGGAAGGAGAGCGCGATGTTGCCCACGGTCAGCGCGGGCACGGGAGTTCGGGTTCGGGTGGTCATGAGGATTCCAGTCGCGTGTGGAGGGCGTCGCGCAGCGTCGCGGTGACCTGGGCGGTGGCGGCGCGGGCCGCCGGGGTGTCGCGCAGGGCGTTGAGGACAACGAAGGCGTGCACGGTGCCCAGGTAGCGCACCGCCGTGACAGGCACCTGGGCGGCGCGCAATCGGGCGGCGTACGCCTCGCCCTCGTCGCGCAGTACGTCCGCCTCGGCGGTGATGATCAGCGCCGGTGGCAGCCCGGCGAGTTGCTCGGAAGGGGCGTGCAGCGGGGTCGCGGTCGGCTCGGCGCGTCTGGCCGGGTCGGGGATGTACTGCTGCCACAACCAGCGCAGGTAGTCGGCGCTTTGGAGGTAGCCGTGCGCGAACTGCCGGTAGGAGGGGGTGTCGCCGTCCGCCGACAGTGGCGGGTAGAGCAGCACCTGTTGGACGAAGGAGAACGCGCCGTGCTCCTTGGCCAGCAGGGTCAGGGCGGCGGCCAGACTCCCGCCGGCGCTGTCCCCGAGCACGGCCATACGGAACGCGTCCAGGCCGGCTGCGCGGCCGTGCGCGGTGATCCAGCGGGCGACGGTGTCGGCCTGCTGGAGGGCGGTGGGGTAGGGCGCCTCCGGGGCCAGGTCGTAGTCGACGAAGACCACGGCCGCCCCCGTGCCCAACGCGAGTTCGCGCAGCAGCCGGTCGTGGCTGGTGGTGCTGCCCGCGATCCAGCCGCCGCCGTGCAGGTGCAGGACCACCGGCAGCAGTCCGGCCACGCCCGCCGACTCGGGCGGGCGTACGACGCGCACGCGCACCGGGCCGGTGGGGCCACCGGGCACGGTCAGGTCCTCGATGCGCGCCTCGGGCCGGGGAACCGGGCCGGACTGAGCCCGGTCCAGCCCCGCGCGGATCTGCGAGGGCGTCAGACGCCGTGGGTCCGGACCGGCGGCGGCCTGGTCGGCGAGTGCCTGCGCGGCCGGGTCCAGGACCGGCGCCGGCAGGTCAGGGATGTCGGACATGGGTAGTGCTCCAGACACTGCGGGTGATGCCGGACGCGGGCACGGTGCACGCGCCCGGCAGGGGGTCGTGTCAGTCCTGCGGCAGCTGCAGCGGGATGAGCGGCATGATCGACTCGGTCTCGACCAGGCCGGCCGCGACCGCGGGCAGGGTGGCGAGGATGGCGCGGGCGGCCTCGACCGTCTCGGCGTCCACGATCAGCGCCGCGCCGACCAGGTCGGTGCGGTGGTAGCCGTGCACGATCACGCCTTGGTCAACGAGTTCCTTGGCGCGGGCCAGCTCGGCGTCGATGACCGTCGCGAAGTCCGCGTCAGTGGCGTGCGGGGCCGCCGCGAAGGTGGCGAGGACGGTGGTCTTGGGCTGGTCGGACATGACGAGCTCCTTGGGGTTTCCAGACGAGGATGGGAGGCGCGGGTCGGGGGCAATGCCCTCGCCGCGCGGCATGAGCCCATCCTGCGGAAACCCCCCGCCATAGGTCCAAGGAATGATTTCTATCAAAGACATAAGCTGAGCACATGGCAACGCTGCGACAGCTCGAATACCTCGTGGCCATCGTGGACGAGGGCTCCTTCACCCGCGCCGCCGAGCGCCTCCACGTCACACAACCGGGGCTGTCCCACCAGTTCCAGGCCCTGGAACGCGAGGTCGGCGGCCCGCTGCTGGAACGCCTGCCCCGCGCGGTGCGGCTCACCCCCGCCGGGCGCGCCATGCTCCCGCACGCCCGCGCCGCCCTCGCCGACGCCGAACGCGCCACCACCGCTGCCCGCCGGGCCGCCGGCGTCGCCACGGGCGAACTCCACCTCGCCACGCTCTACTCCATCAGCTTCGGCGTGCTGCCCACCGCGCTCGGCATCTGGCGCGGCCGACACCCCGGAGTGCGGATCCGACTCTTCGAACACCGGCACGCGCACGACCTGACCGCGGCCATGGCAGCCGGCCAGGCTGACATCGCCCTCGGCCCACCGCCCGCCGACTGGGACGGCCCCACTCGGTACATCGGCGCGGAGGAGTTCCTGGTCGTCACCCACACCGCCGACCCCATCGCCGCATCTGACCAGACCGCGCCCCAGGTACGCCTCGCCGACCTCGCGGATCGCGAGTGGGTGCACTTCACCCCCGACAGCGGACTCGCCGACATCCTCGATCAGGCCTGCGCCAGTGCCGGATTCCACCCGAAGACCGCGGTACGCACCGAACAGGCCCCCGCAGCGGCCAACTACGCGTCAGCCGGACTCGGTCCCACCCTCGTCCCCGCCAACACCATCCCCCCGCACTTCGCCGGCGCGGTCCTGCGCCCCGACCCCCCGATCCACCGCCGGATCACCGCCTACACCCGCACCAGCCCCGACCCCATCGCCGCAGCGTTCCTGGAGATCCTCGCCGACCAAGCACTCCTGATGCCCACCCACATCCGTCGACGACTCCACCTCCCCGACCGAGTGACCCCGCCCGCCCGGTAGGCACTCGAGGTGCCCATCCCACCCGGAGAACTCAGCCCACGGTGACCGCCCAAGTCGACGCCTTCGTCGTCCACGGCTTGCGGCACCTTCGTCGCAAGGGTGGGGAGATCAACTGAGCAGGTCCGGCCCAACCCGGAGCACGGGGTGGGGATATTCAAGCAGCGCCATCAGAGCTGGCTGAGGAGACCGGTGTCCATGTGGCCGCCGACGACCTGCGTCAGATCGGCGTCTGGGACCACCCCGAACGCGACCCGCGCGGCAGGTACGTCACCGTTGCCTACACGGTTGTCGTCCCCGCCAACACTCCGATCACCGCCGGGGACGATGCCCGCGCCGCCCGCTGGTGGCCCCTTGGACGACCTGCCGGTACGGCTGGCGTTCAACCACGCCGACATCCTCAGCGCGGCCGTGCCCTCCTGAGACACCGCAACGACACCAGGGCGCCGTGCCTCACCGGAAGGTCGGGCACGGAGCTCCATCGCTGCGGGGGCCGGGACGCTGCTGGAGGAGATCCGACAGCAGATCCCTGCCTTGGACACGCTGGTCGTAGCGGTCGGCGGTGGCGGCTTGTTCGCCGGGGTCGCCACCGACGCCGCGGAGCATGGGGTACGCACCGTGGCGGTCGAGCCGGGGAACTGCCGGGCATTGAACGCGGCGTTGAAGGCCGACCGGGTCGTCGACGTGACGGTCGACTCGATCGCCGCCGACTCGCTCGGCGCCCGCCGTACCTCCGAGATGGCTCTCCACGCTGCCCTGCAGGAGGGCGTGCGGCCGGTCCTTGTTGCCGACGAGGAGACCGTGCGGACGCGTCGGGCGCTGTGGGACCACCGCCGCCTGGTGGTCGAGCACGGTGCGGCCACGGCCCTCGCGGCGCTCACGGGCGGCTCTACGCGCCGGCCGAGGGCGAGCGCGTCGCGGTCGTCCTGTGCGGCGCGAACGCGGATCCGAGCAGCTTGTAGCCCCGAACGCGCGAACGGCCGGGTGCGTCAACTCCCCGCCGTTTCCTGATCAGCGGGGTGGGGGCCACCAGGCCCACTCTTACGGTGGGGGGAGTGCGTCCATCATGCGGGAGGTGAACGTCTCGAAGAGTTCCGCGACGGTTGCCCATGTCGGATGGCCTGTGTGCGCCTGCGCGTACTGTTGGCTCAGCTCGCTGATGCCCTTCGCGTAGTCGAGATGAATGCCGCTGTCGTCGATCGCTTTGAGGTGTTGTCCAGCATGTTGGATGTTCGTTTGAACAGTGTCGAGCTGAAAGTGCTGGGCGCATCGCATATAACCCCATCCAAGGTGCGCACCGGCTGAGAACGCGTTTGCCAGGCGTGCCCCCAGTGTCGCTGACTCTTGGTTGAGGAACTCCGCCATGCGATTTTGTATATCGAGGGAAAACGGCGTGACGGGGTAGCCGGACTGGGCTGCCTGGTGGGCTGTGCCTTGAATGCTGCGAAGTTCCCGGCGCAAGGTGCCGGTTTCAATAATCGGGTTGATATCGAGGTCTGCAAGTGCCTTTCCAAGGAACTTTTGCAGTAGTTCGGGTGAGTTGGTAGCTGCTGCGATGTTGGCAGCGCCGATCGCGTGCCCCGACCCCATCATCCATTTCATCACTTACTCCTGAACTGCGGTAGGGATGGGGAGGAAAGGCGAACCCGCGCGTGACCTCTGAGCAGTGGGGCGCGTGCTGCTGCACCGTAGCTGCTGTCGGACTGCGGGACTCGTTGCGGTTCCGTCTGTACCGGGCGTCTCGTTGCCGCGTCGAGGACCGTTTTCTCCACGCTAGTGCAAGGTGTAGGTCGGCGCAGGACGAGCGTTGGCGACCCATCGAGATCCTGCGCACGGATCGGAAGGGGCGGCTTACCTGGTCGAGCAGGTCGAGGCACAACTGGACCTGCTGGACCACCTGGCGGTTGAGTTGCCGTACCGCGACCTGGCCCTCCAGGAGGCGAGTGATGCCTGATCGGCACCGGCCCGGTGCGAACCGGGCCGGTGGTCGGGTCACGCTGGCCGGTCGTCGATGACGATGCTCACGACGTCCTTCGCGTCCTGGTCGGCTTTGTCCGCGGTTGGCTTGCTGCTGGTGGCCTCGACCGCGCTCAGGGCGTTGACAATCCGCTCGTAGATCTTCTCCGCGAGCGCCTGGGTGCCCGCGGTCGTCTCTGGGGCCTGCTTGGTGTGCCACAACGCGTCGAGGACGGCGATGAGGGTCGGGCCGGAGAGGTCGGCGGCGATGAGGCCGTGTTTGTCGGAGGCGACGTCGGAGGGGAGGTGGAAGTGTTCTCCGTTGGCGGATTGGGCGACGAGGAACGCCCAGGTGTCGCGGGGCAGTCGATGTGGGCGTAGGCGATGCCCGCAGCTTGGCGCAGGACCGCCGGGTAGTCGTCCTCGTTGCTGCTGGGGGCTGTGGGCCGGTCGCCTCCACCTCCGTCGCCGCTGACGGCCGGTTGTGGTGCGCGTGCTTCGGCGTGCGCTTGTTCAGATCATCGATCTCCTGCGTGAGGTGGTGGATGCGACCGGCCAGGAGTTTCAGTACGTGCCGGGCAGTGCTTGCCGGCCCCTCCTGCTGGGAGTCGTCCAGCAGCGCGCACCGCTTGAACGAGTGCGGGTTGCTCAAGCCAGTCAGCGAATCGCGAAGGGTTGCATCCGTCGAGACCAGGACGCTCTTGAGCTGGTTGGTGGCCTGGGTCCTGGGCTTGATGGCCGATCCCTTCGCCGGCTTGAGCAGCCGCAGCATCTCGACCGGGCCGTCGCCCACCTTCGCGGTCGCAGTCGCGCGACCGGACAGCAGGGAGCGGGCCGCCGCTTCCGTGTCGATGGCGTCCGTCTTGCCATGGCGCCGACGTGCCGCCTTGTCGGGCTGGTTGACCTCGGTCACCTCGATGCCCTCGGCACGCAGGTGGCGGGCGAGCGCGGCGCCGTAGGAGCCGGTGCACTCCACGCCGGCCCGGCGCAGGGCGCCGAATGAGCGTGCCCAGGCGAGGAGTTGACGATAGCCCTCGGCGGTGGCCGGGAAGACGCATCCGTCCAGGGCGACGCCGAGGACGTTCAGAACGGACGCCGCGTGGACATCCTTGTGAGTGTCGACACCGAGCACGACCTCTTCGCCAGTGCGGGCTAGGACGTGACATGGGGCAGCGGGCTGGGTGATGCTGGGCAAGGTCGCCTGTCTCCTGATCGCCTCGGAACCGGTGGCCGCCGCGGGGCCGGGGAGGTCAAGACTGTGACGGTGCCTGTCGCGAAGGCCCCTATCGGGATACGTCCCCTGCTCGGCGGCAGCTGATACCGCTCCAGGCAGTGGCCGACAGATCAACTTCAAGGCAACAAGGCCAGTCCCACACCGAGTCAGACCACCGCCCGAAGCGGCACCCGACCATCCTCACAGTCCCACACCAGCACGATGGGGCCGCCGAGCTGCTGGTGAACCGCGCCCAGCAAGGCGGCGAAGTCCTTCTCCCGAAAGCCCTTCCGCTCGCCCTTGCGGCCATGGTGCACCAGCGTCCGGAAGATGAGCCGGGTGCGATGACCGCGCCTGCGACACACCACGCCGGCGAGCGAGATACGCCCCGAGCCCGAGGCCCGGACGGAGACGCAGGGCGTGTGACCACGCCGGGACCAGGTCCGTGCCTTCGGCGGCCGGAGCACCTGGCCCGACTCGTCCGCGAAGCACAGCCACGCGTCCTGGTCCCTCACCGTCTTTCCACGCGCGGCCAGGTCTCCTTGAGCCAGGTGGCCACCGCGTCCTCGTCGCGTTCGGCGGCCCGGCGCTGAGGTACCTGCACGGTAAAGCAGGATGCGCCAGGTCTGCGCGGTGCTGAAGCGGACATGGAAGCGCCGCGCGATCATCGTGGCCACCCGGGCCAGGGTCCATCGCTGGTCCTCCACCCAGCCGTGCGCGGCCGGACCCTTCTCCAGCTCGGCAGCCAGCCAGGTCCGCCAGTGCGGCCGCATACGCGAAGGCCGCCCCGACGGCCCCTTGGACCGCAGAGCCTGCACCCCGCCCTCCCGCCAACGCGCATGCCAGGCATACGGACTTGCGGAAGACCCGTAATCGCCGCGCGACCTGCGGCGGCGTCACCCCTTGCGCGAATAACTCGGCGGCCTTGAACCGTACTTGCTCCCGCACAGCCCGCTGCTTCGCGGTCAGACCGCCTCCATCGGGATACCGCATAACACCGGCATACACCCACCAGCGAGATCACCATCACCCCGAACCGAAAACCTCAGTAGCGCCGCGGCGCACACGGATGACGCTGCCCATCCAGGCAAGCAACGGCCCGCTGTAGACGGTTAAGGTCAGCAGACCCAGCGACGGCCGTCCCACCCGCTCGCCCAGCCTCCGGTCAAGCGCCCCGTTCTGCTCGGTGCGGGCAGGGCGTCGCTGATGGAGCACCGGGGGGGGGGACCACGATGAGGAGCGGCAGGCCGCCGACGTGCGCATGCGCACCGCGCCTGGGGCGCTTGGTGAGGTGCACCAGGTTCGTTCGGGGCGGTGCGCGTGGTGAGTTGGTGCGCATTCCGGGCGGCGTTGCGCACCTCACCACGATGTGCAAGCTCCCCGTGGTCCGGTCTGCGGCCGCTACGGCACCCCCTACCGAAATCACTACCGTCACCCGGCGACGTCTGTCCGCGTGGCCGAGGCCGGGCCACGTGCCGCTTCACCTGCCGAGCCCGGCCAGGCCGCTACGAACATGAGCCGACCAGGTCCTCGCCGATGTCGCCAAGTGCCTGCCGGGCTCCGCCCCCGGCGCACCGTTCAAGTTCACAGTCGAGAAAACCGGCGTCGCCAAGAGGGGCGCCGAACGCCTCTACCGCATCGGCGACTTCAGGCGCTGGGCCCGCAACCGGCCCCGACGCTGCCGCCAGCGCCACCGACCAGTCCCGACGCGACGGGCCATCCTGCGGCCCTGGTGGGGGCACATCGCCGCGGTCGCCGATGAATCGAGACGGGGTGCACTGCTCGGCTCGGCAGCGCACCCCGTCTCAGTTGCTCCGATCCTGCGTCAGGGCCCGGATGGGGCGTCTTCGATGTCCGAGATGAGTTTGGTGCTCAGGTCGCTCTGCACGGCCAGTTGGGTGTGTCCGGCGCCTGGGCCGGTGCCCCAGGTGAGGGTGACGGTGGTGAACAGGTGCCCGGCACCGGAGTCGTGATAGCGCACTTCCCAGTGGGTGGGCACATCCTGGGCGCGCAGGACGCCGTCGGCGTGGTTGGCCTCCTCCCAGGCGGCCAGACGCTGGCGGAAATCTTCCGTGAGGTAGTGGGCGCGAAGTTGGTCGGACAGGTCGTCGGTGCCGTCGGAGACGGCGTCGATGTAGGCGCCGTAGAAGTCGGCCACCCGGTCGACTGCGGAGTCCGGGCTCCCGCCGCGGATCACTTCGCTCGCCTGATTGTCCGGCATGAATTCCCCCCTGAAACAGTGCGGTTGTGGTGCGCTTATGCCTGGGATTCGAGCAGCCAGCTGAAGGGAGAGTTGTCGTTGGTGTCGGTCGCGGTCTTCTTCACCCGCCCGATGCTCAGCTTGGTGGTGCCTGTGGCGACCTCGAAGCCGACCCTGGGGCTGCCTGCGAGGACGTCGTAGTTGGTGGTGGTCCAGCTGGTGCCGTTGTGAACGGCGACTTTGATGCGGACGTCCGCGTAGTCCGCGCCGAGGGAGAACCAGATCCTCTTCCAGCCGAAACCGCTGTGGTTGGGCGGCGAGACGGGGATGACTGGCGTCCTTGTAGTGGAGGCGCTTGCTGGTTTCGTCCATGGTGAAGTCGTGCGGGACTGAGCCGGTCTGGAACGATGGCATGCAGTAACCCTCTCACCAGCGGTGATTACAGTAAGGTGCTGCATGAATACGATGCGCTCTCAGCTGGTCCTATACTCCTAACTCTCCTATAACTAGCCATAGTTGGCGTGAAATACGTGTACTGGGCATAAGGTGATCAACGCGTCGCTTCCGGCAGGCCACACGAATACCATCGGGCACAGCCGGGCGAGATCAACTGACACATCGGGGGGCCATGCTCGACCGTCGATGGTGGGTCACGTTTTCAAGCGTCGCCGATGCATTCGGATCTCTGACCACACGTCACGCATATTGCGGACGTGAGCTGGCCGCAATGCCTCCTGCCGCTGCCTGGCGCGGACGTCACGAACGAAAGCCGATGATGCCGAAGCCAGGCCGCGCTGCCGCGCTACGCATCCAGCCGAGGCACTGCATGATCGCCTCTACGACCTCCGGCTCCAGCGGAGGGGCTTGGTCCGCCGCCTTGGTTGCTTCGAACTGCTCCAGCGCCTGCCCGATCCGCTCCGGCGACCACTCGCCGCAACCCGGCGTGTACATCCACGGCAAGGAATCGGGCAGATTCGCGCGGTCGAAGGAGGCCACGGACACCGCGGTGATGCGCAATGCCTCCAGGCCCTGGTCGACCACCGACAGCCAGTCGCCCCGGTACGGACAGAAACAGTCGTTGTCCAGGGGGACGCCGGTCAGGGAGCACAGCCGCTTGTAGGCATAGCCGTACTGGAAAGCGTGCTCCTCGTCGCCGCTGAACGGGCCGCCGTGGATGACCGCACGCAGCGCCTCGTACGCGGTGGGCGCGCCCTGCTCGATCTCGTAGCGGAAATAGTCGTCGTCGGATGCCAGGTCGTCCGCGAAGCGGCTGCGTATCGCTTCGAGCAGCTGCTCGTCGCCGGACCCGACCAGGCCGCGCGTCGCGGCCGGATCGAGCAGAAACACACTCAGGGAGGAACTCATACGGGGACCCTAGGCGTGAGCACTGACAGCGCACCAAGTTGGCTGACCAAGCGGCCAGCTATCCACGCCTTACACGTGGTCGGTGTTCTGCAGTTGCTCGAACAGTTGGGGCAGTCGCCCGAAGCCAGCTGAGACCCTCAGAACGTCGGCGTAGTCCCTCACGTGGATGATCTGCGCTTCGCGGGCCTGCAGGAAGAGTACGAACCCGGATGTAAAGCTGTCTCCTGTGGCGTGGTTGACAGCGTCAAACTCGTGCTCGGCGATGATCAGCTCCGGGTCCGCTGTGTCATGCACCCGCACGTCGCGGAACCCGACCACGGGTGACGGATACGGCGAAGCCCAGGCACGGGTGAAACCCGCACGGATCTGCTCGCGCCCCTCGTAACGTGACGCCTCTCGCTGCGGCGCAAGGAAGGGAAACTCATAGACAGCGTCCTCGGCGAATAGGTCAGCCAGCGCATCCGGCGTGAAGTCCAGCATTGTCAATCCCCTGGATGCGTGTAGAGACGTTGGTTATGCTGCCCGGCTTTGCTGATCGGTTCGGGCTCGCGCTTCCTGGATGATCCGTGCGAACTCCGCGGGCGGTTTCCCGCCGGCCGCGCTGTGGCGGCGCTTGGTGTTGTAGAAGTCCGCGATCCACGTTGCGGTCTTCAGCCGGGCCTCGGCGTGGGTGGCGAAGGTGTGCCGGTGGACGTACTCGACCTTGAGTACCGCCTCGCGTCGATGGCGGCCCGGGCGTCGGCCAGCATCGCGTTGAGCGGGTAGACGCCGTTGCGCTGCTTGCGGACCAGCCGCGCCAGTATCAGCTCGCGCAGGGCGGAGGTGACGCTGGGGCGGCTCAGTCCCAGCAGTGCCGCGATCTGGTTCTGGCCCAGTTCCACCCGGCCGCCGGCCTCGCTGCGCGACCGCAGGGTGAACAGCACGCGGCAGGTCGAGCGCGGCGACGACGCCTTCGGCGTCGACCGGTACGAACAGCAACCCGTTGCTCACTGGTCCGTTTCCTCTCCCGACGTGGCGGCCTCGAAGCGCTCTCGCCGCGCCCGCCGTTTGGCGGCCCGCTCCTTGCGCAGCTCCTCTACAGCCTCGCGCATGTGCTTGCAGCGAGGGGTAGCGCACCAGCGCCGGCAGGCGGCTGCTCGTGCGCAGCTCGGCGAGCGCGTCCTGCTGGTCGACCTGGACGTACTCCGAGCGTCCCTCGGCACTGCGGATCAGCTCTGCTGCTTCACCACGATGCCGTGGCCCATGACGTCGCGCAGCGCTTCGTTGACCTTCTGGCGGTCACGTCCAGGATCGCGGCCATGTCGTCCTGGGTGAGCGGGATTTGCCCGCCGGCCCGCTGCCCGGCGGACGGCGCGCCGGAAAATCGCACAACACTACCCACCACACACTACGGCGAGTTGCGCAAGCCGCGGGCCCCCGCGGTGTTCACCGGCTCGCTGCGGAAGGAGATGACTGAGGCCCTCGGTCAGTTCGCTTGAAACCCTGCACTACCCTGCCGAGGGACGAACGGGGTAGCCATGGACATGCAAGTAAGTACGGATTACGTCAGGCAGGGTGCCGGCGGTACCAGTGACGCCGCGACGACCGCGCTCGACAACCTTCGAAATTCTCTGGACTCCAGCATCCACGTGGCCGCAAGCCACCACGGGTGGGCGTCGTCGTCGGCGCTGCAACGGTGCGCCACCGCCTGGGAGAACCACATGCTCGACCTGGCGAAGCAGATGAACTCCATGGCGGACGGCTTGCAGTATGCCGCACGCGACTACGACAACACCGACCAGCAGATCGAAGAAGCCATGAACCGGCTGCACCGGGGCGTCAGCGACCTCGGGAAGGCGTGAGCGTCATGGTGACCTACAACGACCTGCACGACTGCCGCGTCGACCGGTGGACCAAGGCGGCCGACGACTGGGCCAACCTCGCGAAGTACGCGCATACCGCCGCTGACGACATCCGGAACCAGGGCAGGAAGCCGCTGGACGAACACTGGACGGACGCAGTCGGCAAGCAGGCCGCGAAGCGGCTTACGGACATCGCCACGCGGCTCGAGGCGGGTGGCGACATCATCAAGGGCGTCACCATGGTCGTCGACGGGCTGACCTCCTCGATGGAGTTGGCACAACGGACGTTGAACCACGCCATCGACCTCGTCGACGAGTACGGGCTGCGCATCGAGAACGGGCGCGCCGTGGGTACGTACACCGGCAACGCACCGACCGGACCCGACGTGCCGCAGAATGTCCGGGACGCGTACGACAAGGAGTGCAAGCAACTCGACGAGGTCAACGGCCTCATCGCCGAGGCGCTGCGCCAGGCGACCCAGGCCGACGAGAAGGCCTGCGCCGAACTCGACAAGCTGGCCAAGGACATCGACATTGCCGATCCGGTCAAGGCGCTCAACGAGGTGCAGACCGAGGCTTCGCATACGCAACTCGACATGCTCCTGGCGGACATCCCCACCGGGAGGGATCCGCAGATGGTGCGCGAGTGGTGGGACGGGCTCTCGCCGCAGGAGCAGAAGACCCTGATGCTGGCGGAGCCGGTGGCCCTCGCCCATCTCAACGGCCTTCCGGACAGCGTGAAGCAGGAACTCCGCGGCACGGATGGCAAGCTCGACCGCGTGAAGCTGGTGCAGTACGCGCTCGACCACTGGAATACGCCGGACCAGGAGAAGTTCGACAACAACTGCACCAACTTTGTGTCCAGTGCCCTGGAGGCCGCGGGTATGCAGCCCAAGTCCGACTTCTGGACCGGCTACATGGGCGACGACACCTGGGGGCACGAGAGCGGCACCGGCTGGGACTGGCTGGACCAGCGAGCGTACTACTCCAAGAGTTGGGCGTCGGCCGGCCATCTCCAGGACTTCCTGCTCAAGCACGGCGCCGAGGACGTTCCCGCCTCCGATGTGCGTCCGGGCGACATCATCTTCTTCGAGCAGGACGAGCCGGCCGAGGGCCGGGCCCATGGGACGACCCACCATGCCGCAGTGGTGACGGCGGTGACACCCGATGGCGACATCCGGTACACCCAGCACACCGCCTCGTACCAAAGCGTAAGCCTGGACGGCCGGATGCCCCATGAGATCGAGGCGGAGGGCCAGCAGAAGATCCGCATTGTTCGCCCGAAACCGGACTGGTACTGATGAGCACAATGACTGAGCAGACGGCCCGACCCTCCACCGCTTGGCGCATGGGGGTCCTTGCCGTGCCGCTGTTCGCCGCGGTGGCGGCCGTGTGCTTCGTCGCACATGTGTCGTTGGCCAACGACCACTCGGCGCAACAGGCGGCGAGCTGCACGTGGCTGTCGCTTTCCTGGACGGTCTACGCGACGGCATACGGCGCTGTGCTACTCGCCGTTGCCGCTGTCGCCGTGCACTTCGGGATGTTCCGGCGGGCGAAGCGCAACCAGCAGAACGCCACGGCCGTCTGGCAGGGCTGGCTGTCGCTGCTCGCGGTGGCGGTGGCGACCCTCTGCGTCCTGGCCGGTGGGATCGCGGTTGTGCTGACACACATGGAGGCGGCCGACCTCGCGGGCAAGATCGGTACGCACCTGTGCGAGGGCTAGTACTGCAATCACAGTTATGGGGTGTGGCCTCGGCGTTTGTAGTGGCTGCGGCGGGCTCGGGTCTGGCTGAGGCGTCGCCACCACGACCAGCGCAGATGATGCGTCGGAGCGAGATGGCGGGGG
>NZ_JARJBC010000044.1:0-20450 GCF_029269905.1 Streptomyces silvisoli
GCCGCTACCTGCCCGAAGGCAGCATGGGCATCTACACCGCCGAGCTCCCTGACAGCGCCCCCGCGCTACCCAACACCACCAACGCGACGGCTACTTGATCGGCTTCACCAACCAGCGGGACACCATCATCAGAGCTGCTGCTAGCGAGCCTCATTCGTCATTGGCCGCAGGTTCGAGCTCTGGGCGGGAGCCACAATTTGGCTGGCCGCGCCCGGGGTGCTGACCTGCGCACTTGCGCCACGGTGAGGGTTGAGGGGCGGTCACGGCTGGTTGGCGCCATCGCTGCGGGTGGTCTCGGTCGCTGCTGAACCGTCGAGCATGGTGCCGAGACCGTCCCAGGTTTGAAGGCTTCGACGAGTGGCACGGGGCGCGTGAAGAGGCCCTTCAGGGCACAGGACATAGCACAGGTCTGGGGCCAACCGGTATGGAAGTAGGAAACTCTGATTGATCCTTCGTCCTGTTGCTAGCGTCTTTCGTGCAGTCACATCAGCGGACTCAAGCTCCTCACCTTCGCCATGGGGGCGGTGGGCGACAACGCCGGCGGTCGGCGCCGGTACGTCTCGGAAATGCGGTCGAGCGTGCTGATGCCGTCTCGGACACATCGGGTCCTGCCCGGGCGAACCGAGGGGGAGAACGGGGAACAGCATGACCGATCTCCCTGGACCACCACGGCGTCCGGGTGCGTGCCCGGACGGACACCGGGACGAAGATCGGAGACCACCTAGTGGAGTCATCACTCGCCACAGGCGAGACCGTGCTGCCCCGCCCTGTCGAAGCACTGCCGATGCCCGCGTTGGCAGCCGCGACACGGAAGCTCGCCGACAAACTCATCGAGTACTTCACTATGGGCGAGCCCGCCGCACTTGCCCTCGCTCAGGCTGTCGTGGACCCAACCACCGCCCGGCGGGCTGCGGAGTCCCCCGAGCGGTTGCGGGTACCCGGCGGCGTGATCCTGGCCATTCGAGCCGACGTATGGGCGCGCCATATCATCCCAGACCCGCGGAACCCGCGGATTGGCCCGTCACGACGGCACCCCGCCTCCAACCTGATCGGCACCGGCGAGAGCACGCGCTTCCGACCACTGCCCGAGCCGATCGCGGCGCCCGGAAGGCGTCCCGAACTCGTGCAGCGGCTCGCGAACCAGGAACACCTCGCGTGGGCAGCACAACTGGCAAAGGAGTACGTGCTCGACCACAACGATTGGCGGGAGTCGCTCCGTCACCAGGGCGTGATGACAGAGGTGTGGCTCGCCGCGACAGCCTTTCAACACGAGGACGAGACACCCGGGGTGACAGTTCCGGTCACCGTGGAAGGGTCGAGCCGCGTGACGTGCGCCCACGACCTGCTCGCCCTCAGGTCAGCCGACGTTCCCTACATCCGGGACACGGCGAAGCTGCGTGCCCACATCCGCAAGCTCAACGAGGTGATTGCGACTGCGGGTGACCCGGCACAGGTCGATCCCGAGGCGGCGGTCACCGTGCGCTGCGAACGGCTTCCGGCGCTGCTGCTCGTCGGTTTCGAGCCGCACGACGGCATCGGTGCCGATTTCGGCGTCGCCGTGAGGTCGTTGGTCGCGCTCCGACACGTCGACTCCCCCAAGCCGTGGGGCGAGGCTGCGGAGAACGAGGCCCTGGCCGACGCTGTGGTGGACGAGATCGAGCGGCGGACACTGATCACTCCCACCAAGGCCGACTGGCTACGTGGCGCCCTCAGTCCTGACCAGGCGAAGGCCGCAGGATTCAATGACGACCCGTCTGTTCGGGCGGCGGCTATCGTCCGGCTCTTCGCCGAACGCGATCAGGCGATCCACGCCGCCGTGCGGGTTGCCATCACCGGGCAGAGCACCCGCAAGAACATCACCACCAAGCTGCTTCTCGACGTGGCCTCCTCGCTAGTAATGCGCTCGGTTTCCGAAGAAGACTCCCGTAAGCGGGAACGAATGCGGAAGTACCTGAAGTCGGCATTCCCAGGCGAGCTGGCCAAGGACTGGGAGGCGACGTTCCGCGGAGCGGAGGAGCTTGCCAAGGCCGCGCTTGAGGAGGTGGTGAAGGGAGAGCCAGGCGTGGCGACCCGGGAACTCGCTGCCCGCAGCGCCTATCCACTGGTGATCAACGGCCAGCTCACGGGTGACCGTGGAACGCAGAACAACGATCAACCTGATCGTCGGCAGCCAGGCGAGGTCATCGACCGTATGCGCGGCACTCGACACGGCGTATACCAGCTGAAGCAGACACTCCTTGACTCTGCGGCGGGCCGCAGGACCCGCAAGGTCGACGAGACGGGGCAGGTCGTTCAAAACGACGACGGCCGCGACATTCTCGTCACCGACGCGGACCTCCGACGCACCTTTCCCCCCGCTGGTGAAGGCCCGTCGCCTACACCGGCTCCCAGGAACGCGGCGGAGATCCTCGGGAACGCCTTGCACGACCTGGCCACGTCTATCCAGGCGGTCGAGAGTGCGGTCAAGGTCGTGGAGACGGTCAGAGCCGACGACGGCACCCGCGCCATTGAATCGCTCGGCGCCGACCGAGCCGACTGTGAGGCCTGGCGGAACGTCCTCCAGGATGTCCTGTTCAAACTGCCTATCTGGCAGCAGCGGAGCATCCAGCGGCACGGGATCAGCTCCGAGGACCCGTACGACCCCGACGTAGACCTCGATGACGAGGTGGACGAGGAACCGGACGACGAGTTCGACGATTAGCCGACCGACGAAGACGACTTTCCTCAGGACCATATCGCCTGAATCGCTCGTGCCTTGGAAGTCCTCCAGGCAGGCATAACAACCCGGCCGCGCGCAGGGAACGCGACGCGGTCCTACGGTGGAGGATCACCCCGACCAGGCGAGGGCGGCAGTACCTGCTACTTGGGCTCAAACCGAGTAGCAGGTGTACAAACCTCGGGGCCCGAACGCGGTCCGCTGCCGCTTGGCGTCACACCGGGCGTGGCCCGGAAAAACCCCAAGTGGGTGCGCCGGGAGGCCGCAGCTTTGCGGGTGCCGATTAATCATCCGTACAGGTCACGCGGCATGTCGGTACTCGTGAAGAGTTCCGCCGAGTCGGTCTCGGCGGCGGACTTCCAGGTGTCTGATGTGTGCTGGCACGTTGATCGGTTCGGGCAGTGGGCGAAGGGGTGCGGCTTGCTTCAGCGTTCGATGCGGCCGGTGCTCGTTGTAGAAGGTTTCGAACTCCCGGAGCGCGCGGAGCAGATGGCTCTGGTTCCAGATCAGGGTGCGGTCGAGGAGCTCGCGCCGGCAGGTCTGTATCCAGCGTTCCGTGAGCGAGTTCATTCGGGGTATCTGGATGCCGGTGGTGACGACCTTCAGGCCAGCGTCGGCCAGCAGTGTGTCGAAGGCGGCGGTGAACTTCGAGTCTCGGTCTTGGATCAGGAACTTGGCCCTGCTGTCCGCGTCCTGCAGGTCCATGAGGAGATTGCGGCCGAGCTGCACGATCCACTCCGCGGTCGGGTGGGCCGTTGCGCCCAGGATCTGGATGCGCCTCGTGGAGTGCTCGATGACGGCGAAGACGTACAGGCGCGCCCCGGTCAGTGTGCGGGTCTCGAAGAGATCGCAGGCGAGCAGTGCGGCGGCTTGGCTGCGGAGGAAGTCGGCCCAGGTCGTGCTCTGCCGTTCAGGCGCGGGCGGGATGCCGTGCTCGCGGAGGATCTCCCAGACGGTCGAAGCCGCGATCTTGATGCCGAGGACCGTGAGCTCGCCGTGGATTCGGCGATACCCCCACGAGCTGTTCTCGGGGGCCAAGCGCAGGACGAGGGCGCGAATAGAGCGGAGGGTGGGCGGGCGCCCGCGACGCTTGGGCACGCAGGTCGCAGCGTGGCGTCGCTTGAGCAGGTTGCGGTGCTCTACCTTCCTTGCCGGGTTGACCGCAGCCATTCGTAGGGTTGGGGAGCCCAGGGGAGCTGGGTGTGGCTTTTGCGGTGCTGCCGGACGACATGGCTCCGCTGGCTTGGCCGCCTGGCTCCCCACGACGACTCGGCCGCCGATTAGGAAGTGCGAACACGTCGCTGTGTAGAGCAATGCCGGCGAGGTCGTCCGTGGCACGAACTGCACGAACACACACGTCAGGAGCACGATGAGCCGGATATGGGTGGGGATCGACAGCGGCAAGAGCCACCATCATGGCCTCGCGCTGGATGCCGACGGTGCGACGCTGCTGTCGCGTCGGGTCGCCAACGACGAGCCCGAGCTGCTGAAGCTGATCGGCGACGTCCTCGACCTGGCCGACAGGCGTCGGGTCACCTGGGCCATCGACATGACCGGCGGGGAACCCGCGCTGCTGCTGGCCCTGCTGGTCAACCACGGCCAGGAAGTCCTCTACATACCCGGCCGACTGGTCAACCGGGCATCCGACGGTTACCGCGGCGAGGGAAAGACCGACGCTCGCGACGCCTACGTCATCGCCGACCAGGCCAGGATGCGCCGCGACCTGCGGCCCGTCCGCCCCGGCGACGAAGCCGCCGTCGAGCTCAAGCTGCTGACCGGACGCCGGACCGACCTGGTCGAGGACCGCACCCGCTCCATGAACCGCCTGCGCGGCACCCTGCTGAGCATGTTCCCGGCCCTGGAACGGGCCCTGGACGTGACCAACACCGGCCCGCTCAAGCTCCTGACGGGCTACCAGACCCCAGCCGCGATCCGCCGCGCCGGGACCACACGGCTGACCAAGTGGCTGGTCAACCGCAAGGTCCGAAGCGCGCGTTCTCTGGCCGAATCCGCAGTCGAGGCCGCCGAGCGCCAGCACACCGCCGTTCCCGGGGAGAAGACCATCGCCAAGCTGGTCCACACCCTGGCCGAGGAGGTGATGGCCCTCAACGAGCAGATCTGTGAGATCGACAAGCTCATCGAGGGCCGGTTTCGCGAACACGAACTCGCCGACATCGTCCTGAGCGTCCCGGGCATCGGTCCCGTTCTCGGCGCGGAGTTCCTCGCCGCGGTCGGCGGCAGCCTGGATGATTTCGACTCCCCGGACGCTCTCGCGGCCTTCGCCGGCGTCGCCCCTGCACCTCGTGACTCAGGCAAGGTCAGCGGCAACCTCCACCGGCCGGTGGCCTACCACCGAAGACTCCAGCGGGTCTTCTACACCTCCGCGCTGGTCAGCGTCCAATGCGACCCGAACTCGCGGAAGTTCTACGACCGCAAACGCGCCGAGGGTAAGAAACACGTCCAAGCCGTGCTCGCCCTGGCTCGCCGACGCGTCAACGTTCTGTGGGCCCTGATCCGTGACCGACGGTGCTACAACGTCACACCCCCAGTGACTACTGCCGCTTGACAACAGCATTAGGAAGCCAGCGCAGAAGCGTGTCGGGGTGTGCGAGCAGCAGGAGGTGCCGCAGCTTTTCCATTGGGAGGTGGTGGAGCAGGCCGGCGAGGACAGCGCGGTCGGTGTCGGTGAACGTGGGCTTGCCGACCTGGCACTGAAGGACCAGCAGTTGGTGCCGCAGCGCGAGGATCTCGATGCCTTTGTCCCGGTCACTCATCGGCAGCAGGCGCAGGAGCGCGAAGGTGTTCGTAGCGGCGAGGTAGGCCAGGCGCAGCAGCACGACAGATCATGATGCCGTCGACGCCCTGAGCAGGTGAAGACTCTGAGCGATCGGCGGTCACGGCCCGGAGATTGGCGATCAAGGGCGCGACCTGGACGGATGATTTATCGGCACCCGCAATGTCAGCCTGAGCGTCGTTCCGATAGCCGCCGTCGTCTACATGGGCCATGGTACGAGACGAGCCTTCGGGAATCGGTGGGTGCGGTTCGGTGCTGCCGTCTGAACGTCAGCCGACGGCAGTCAGCCACGACGGCGAGTGCGGCGACCGCCCAGGCACCCGTCTTGCTAATCCGTATGTTCTGAGCCGAACGCCTCACGCGGCTCGCCGCGCGCTGAGCGATTCAATTCGCTGCGGTACTGCAACGGCTCCGGAGGGCGCTTAACACTCAGACAAAGCAGCAGGTCCGAGGCACGTTCGCGATCGTGTGGGGCTCAAATATAGGATTCGGTCGCTAATCCGCGGGTTCATGGCGTGTCAATTGGCGATCTGGTACTCGTTGATGAGCCCGCTGAGGACGGCTGTGCGGTGGATGCGATGCTCGGCGAGGTCGATGGGATGCGGCGGTCCGGCTTCAGCTTGTGATGGACAGATCTGGTTCAGTGCGCGGTGGGGCCGGTGTCCGTTGTAGTGCTCCAGGTACCTGGTGAGGATTCGGTGCAGGTGCCGTTCGTTGAGGATGAGCGTCCGGTCCAGGAGCTCGCGGCGCAGGGTGCCGATGAACCTCTCGCAGTGTGCATTCGCCTTCGGGGCCCGGGGCGGGCTTTTCAAGACGCGCAGGCCGGCGTCGGTGAAGACGGCGTCGAAGGCGTCGGTGAACTGGCCGGCGCGGTCTCGGATCAGGATCTTGTGACGCTTGGTGTTCGTGTCGGTGTCCATGAGGAAGTTGCGGGCGGCCTGGGTGGTCCATGGGCCGGTGGGGTGGGCGGTGACGCCGAGCAGGTGGGCGCGGCGGGTGCTGTGCTCGAGCAGGACCAGGGCGTAGATGCGTTTGAGGTTGATGGTGTCGACGTGCAGGAAGTCGACGGCGACGATGTGTTCGGCCTGGGCTGTGAGGAACTGCCTCCAGGTCGGTCCGGTACGGCGTGGGGCGGGGTCGATGCCGGCCTGGTTGAGGATGTTCCACACGGTGGAGGCAGCCATTTTGTGACCGAGGCGGGTGAGTTCGCCGTGGATGCGCCGGTGGCCCCATCCCGGGTTCTCGGCCGCCACGCGCAGGACCAGGGCTTTGACTGCGGCGGCCGTGGGCGGGCGTCCGGGTCGGCGCCGCTGGCTGTAGTCCCACTTCTTCGCGACGAGTTTGCGGTGCCAGGCCAGCAGCGTGGCCGGGGCCATCGGGAAGACTTGAGGCCAGCGGTGGCGCGGTATCAGGTGCGAGAGCGCAGCGAGCCACAGGCGGTCGGCTGGTTCGTAGCGCACGCGCGGGACGTGCCGGCGTAGGACCGCGTTCTCGTGCTGCAGCACCAGCAACTCCGCGTCCTTGGAGACGTCACGCCGCAGCAGCAACGCGGGCAGCGACAGCAGGCGGCGGGTGACGGCGTACACCGTGGACAGGATCACGGAGCATGGTCGCAGACGCGGCAGAGCCGCTGCTGGGGGATCGGGGCTCCCGTTCCTCACGGTGACGAGCTTCGTAGTCGTACGAAATTCGTGTTTTTGAGCCCCACAGGCGCTGCAACACGAATCAGTTGGTGACGCAGCGCCAGGACCTCCACCCTTTCCTCGTCGCTGATTGGGCAGTGGCCGCAGCGTGCGAAGGTGTTGGCCGCCTCAGATAAATCAACCACAATGACTCATCACGCCCGGCAACGCCGCCTCGCAGAGATGCTGCTCACCCAGCGTTAGCCGGACAGTACAATCCTTTCACTCACCCTACCCAGATGGAATTCGCTGTACGCATAACGTTTCGGCCTGGAAATGCGGTTTTCGTCAGGAAGTCTTGGTGAATCTGACGCCTACTGCGCAGGGGGAGTCAGGGTCGTCCGTGACGCAGAGGGTGATCTTTTTGGCTGCTTTCCGTACATCGAGTTGAAAGCCGGAGCATGTCCCCGCAGGGGCGTGGCCGAAGGAGAGGCCAATCGTGCTCGCGGAGGTGGCGCTCGCGTCCATCTGTCCGCCGGAGCCGTGGTCGGGCATGAATGCCCAGACGCCCATGGCGGGGCCTGACGGGCAGTTTTTGATTGTCGAGTTGTTGATCACCAGTCCGCGAGATTCAAAAGTTCGATTGGCGGCAAAGGAAATCGTGGCTCCCTTGGAGTCCGACCACTGGCCTACGATTTCAGGCACTGAGGCGGTCGCGCTCCGGTCGCTGGCCGAACAGGATCCGAGCATTGCTATGACTCCTGCGGCCACCGCGACCGCACGGCCGACTCTTACCGCGCCCGCCATATGTAGCCTCCTTCGGCGTTCAGTGGGGGTGGATCTTGAGGGATCAGCTGGAAGGCATGCACTGATACAGGGGCCACTGCTCTGTCCAGTCGAAGCTCTCTTGCACTTTTGCGCCGAACGTTCCAGTGAAGGCAGGGTTCCATGACCTGGGGACTAGGTGGGTGGCCGAATTCCAGTCGGAAGTGTTGTCGACGTGGAACCTTATTTGTACCGTGCTTTCCTTTTTGTTTATCGAGGCTATTTGGGCGGACCCGGTGAAACTTCCCAGGAAGGCGTCTGCTGGATTGCTCGTGCCGAGCTTGCCGTTGGTGATCGAGCCGAGGATATCATCGAAGGCGCCGCGCAGAGAATTGAACTTATACCAAGGGGCGCCGGGCTCGGGGCCTCGATCCCTGTAGAAGAAGTTGTCCGCGTCCTTTGCGGCTGGCGCCGCCATACCCTGTGTCCTTGCCTGCCGGGTCAATTCTGAGCGGATCAGAGCAATTTCACTGTTCTGTGCCAGCTCTCGGGTCAGTTCGTCTCCACCGCGGAACTGTTGGACCGGGCCGAGTGGGTACCCTCCGCCCCAGAACCATCCAAGGAAGAGGGATGGGGCGTCCCAGTCGTTGTTCGCTGCTGGGTCGTCAAGGATTCCGTAGGTAGGGCCACCGGCTCGGGGGAGCGTGAACGTGTTTCCGTGGAAGGTGGGGTCGAACACGTTCGGGGGTATATAGGGGTGGTAGTTCCCTGCGAGGATCTCGGTGAGCTGCTGGTACTCCATCTCCTGCTGTACGTCGCTGTTCCCGTATTCGTGGCCTTCGGCATACTGAGCCTCGCTGTAATCGACGCCGTCTGTGCATGAGCCGTTGGAGCAGGTGAATCCAGAAGACTTACCCGTCGGGTCAGATTCTGTTACTGGGTTGTTCTCGGCATAGGTGTAGGCGTTGATCGATTGTGGTTTGGCGGCCTCCAGGAGGGGGTCGACGCTGATGAAGCGTCCGAGGGTGGAGTCGTATTCGCGGGCACCCAGGTGGATGAGCGTGGTGTCGGGGTCGAGGGTGCCGCCGACGAAGCCCTTGTCGCCGGCCCAGCTGGCGGGTTGGGTGCCGCGGGGCGTACCGAAGATGGTGGTCTTGCGACGGGTGACGGCTTGGGTGGTGGCGTCTACTTGGGTGGTGGCCGTGCCGTGCGAGTCGGTGAGCAGGAAGGAGAGTTTGCCGCCGGTGAGCATGGCGACCGTCTGTCCGGAGAGGGTGTAGTAGCGGGTGCCGGTGAGGGTTCCGTTCTTGGCCAGGTGGAGTTGGTTGCCGCCGGGCAGGTAGAGGGTGGAGCCGGTGGAGTCCTTGCGTATCAGCAGGTTTCCGCTGGCGTCGTAGATGTAGCTAGTGGTGCTGGAGCCCATGGTGTCAGCGAGGTGGCCTTCGGCGTCCCAGTGCAGGTTTTCGGTGTTGCCGCCGATGACGCGGGTGGCGGTGTTGCCGTCCTTGTCGTAGGTGAACGTCTCCTGGCTTGAGCCGTCAGGGCCGTTCTGGCCAACAGAGGGCAGCTCGTGGGTGCCTGTAACGGGACTGGCGTAGGTTCGCGTTATATCGCCGGCCGGGCCGGAGACAGCTTGGTGTTGGACCTCGGTCTTGCGGTTGCCGACCGCGTCGTAGGAGTACGAGGTCCAGTACGCGTCCGGTCCGCCCACCGTGGTGGAGGAGGCATCAGAGGGTGTGGTCTTGCACTGGTCAGTGGCGGTCCAGGCTTCGGAGACGCGTTGGAGGGCGTCGAGGGTGAAGCACTGGGTGTCAGTGACCGCTGTGGTGTCCTGGCCGGTGGTGGTGGAGATGGAGGTGACATCTCCGGCTGGGTCGTAGGTGTAGTGGTTGTCGTCGATGCGTTGCGGTGCGGTGTCGCGATCGGTGAACTGCCGAGTCAACTGCCCGGTATGCTCGTCGAATTCGTTTGATATGTGTAGCAGTGCGCCGAATTGGCCGTCCTGCTGTTGCGCCAGGCGTCCGTAGTGGTCGTAGGTCATGGCCGAGACCAGTGCGGAGTTGCCCTCGTAGAGCGTGTTGGGCAGGTTGGAGTTGGCGGTGTAGGTGGAGGTGAGCCTTTCCTGCGGCAGGTCGCCGATGGCGGGTTGCTGGCTCCACATCGGCTGGCCGGTGTTGGCATTGTAGGAGGCGGTCCACTTGTACGTACCAGCCAAGCCCCCTTCAGAGGTAGGAATGGTCATCTGGCTGCCGACAGGCTGGTACAGCGCGTTGTAGGAGTTGACCTGGCTGGTGTAGGCGTTGCCACCCACGTAGCGGGTGGTGGTGTAGGGCTGTCCCTTGCCGCCGCTAGCACCGTCGTACGTCCAGGCCGCCAGCGTGGTGGTGCCTTGTTTGCGGTCGACGGGTCGGCCGAGGGCGTCGTAGTCGGTGTGCAGGGTAATGCCACGAGCGTCGGTGACGTCGGTGGCCCGATCGCCGGCGTCGTAGACGGTGCTGCTGGTGCCCTTGTCGGGGTCGTCCACCTGGGTTTGGCGGCCCCGGACGTCGTAGGTGTAGGTCCACTTCGCGCCGGACGGGTCCGTCATCTGGCGCAGCAGCCCGCGCTGGTCGTAGGTGTAGGTGGTGGACTGCGAGGTGGTCCGGTCCGCGTTGGTGTACTGCTTCAGCTCGACGGTGTGGCCGCGAGCGTCGGTGACTGTTGTGGTCGCGGTGCCGCCTTGCGGGGGGATGACGGTGGTGGTGTCGCCGGTGTAGGTCATGGTGGTGCGCTTGACCTCGTCACCGTATTTCTTGTCGATCACCGCGGTGGTGCGACCAGCGCCGTCGTAGAGGGTGTCGGTCGAGGCGGGGTAGTTGGTCTCCTGGCCGGTGACCCGGACGGGCTCCGCCTTGCCGTCGGCGTAGTACGTGCCCGAGTTCCGCCACGCCAGGCCGCGGGTGTCGTAAAACGTCTCGGTGACCAGGCGCCCTGCACCGTCCGGTGAGGGGGCTTGCGTTTGGACCGGGCGCAGCAGTCCGTCGTAGAACGCGTAGGAGGGCTGGTAGACCGAGTTGAAGTCCAGCTTCCTGGTCGTCACCACAACGGGTGCGTCGTTGCGGACCTGGTAGTCGAAGGCGTAGCTGGGTGATGTCGGGTTTGCCGCGGCTGGATGGGCGGGCGTCCACACCTGGCTGGTCCGGCCAAGGGGATCGTAACTGGTCGTAGTGACACGGTTGTTGGCGTCGGTGACCTGGGTGGGTCGTCCGCGGAGTGGGTCCAGGATGGTGGTGACCGCTTGGCCGAGTGGGTTGGTGACGACCGTCTGGGTGGGGGCTTCGCCGGTGGCCGGGGCGTAGGCGGTGGTGGTGGTCTTGCCGTAGGTGTCGGTGACCTTCAGCGCGCGGCCGTAGATGTCGAAGTCGCCAGGGGCGGTGGTGCTGATGGTGTCGTAGCCGTCACCCTTGCCGTTGATCTGGTCGGTCTTGGTGACATCGCCCTTGGTCGGCGCGCCGCCGAACGCGCCGCCGTCGTAGTAGGTGCGCTTGTCACTGATGACGTCGGCCGGGCGGTTGATCGTGGCGTCGCAGGCATCGGCGACGGTCTCGACGCGCGAGACCTTGTCCAAGATCCAGCTGCTGGTGTTACGCGCGTACGTGGTCAGGGTGCATCGCTCATCACCGGACTTGGCCTCGTCGCCGAGGTCGGAGACGGAATTCACCATGCCGTAGGAGTCGAAGGTGCGGGTCAGTGAGGTGGTGCGAACCCCGCCACTGATGGTGGTGTGGGTCTGCTCCTTCTGCGTGCCGGTGTGGGAGGCATGCAGGTCCGGAAGCCCAGTGCGGGTTCGGGTGGCCGTGGCGTCCGAGCGCCAGGGGGTGTAGGAGGTGGCGGAGATCAGTTTGCTGGTGTCGTCGCCGTTGTAGGTGGCCTTCTCCCGGACCATGCCTGCGAATTGCAGCCGGTCGGTGACCGTGGCCCCTGTAGAGTCCTTGACGTCCTGGCCGTCCAGGCCGCGGAAGTACCGGGTTTCCGACAGCGTTTGCGGGTCGGATCCGGCACCTGTGCGCGTCTGCACGATTCCGTAGCCGCGCGCAACGGAGTAGGTGCGGTCATCCGCCTTCAGCAACTCATCGGTGCTCTTTGCCCAAGCAGCGCCGCCGAGGTAGGAGTAGGTGGTGGCCTTGTCGGGGGTGGAGGCGATGTTGTCGCCCTCCACGACCTTGCTGACCGTGTAGGTGTTGAACCAGTCCTGCTTGGCGGTCTCGCCTTCGAAGGCCCACTTGAACGGGTAGCACGTGGTGGTGTTGGTGCCATCAGAGGGCGGAAGATTGGAGGCGGTGCAGCCCGGGTCGGAGTAGTAGACGCCGATGGTGCCACCGGTTTCGATGGTGATCTGTGACAGGCGAAGCCGGATGAACGGCGCCAGTCCGTCACCGGTCTTGTCGACCCGGTTGGCCATCTGGACTCCGGCGAAGGTCACCGGGGGGAGCGCCGCGGTGCCGCCGACCTGGCCGGTGTGCGTGATGGACTGCAGCCACATCGGCGTGGAGATGCCGTCACCCGACGCGGGAAAGCCTTGCGCGAGTGCCCAGGAGTCGACGTTCTTGTACGCGCCCCCGGTCAGGACCTTGGTGGTGATGGACGTCAGGCGTTTGCGGGTCCAGAAGGTAGGCGAGTACTTGTCCTTGCACTCGTCGCCATCCTTGCAGTACTGGTCGAACGGCACGTCTGGCCAGTTCGCGGCGTGCGCGGAGTCGAACGTGGAGCAGTCGGACAGGCAGCGCTCGTCCGTGCCGAACGTCACCTGGCCCATGGCCTTGCCGGAGTAGACGGCGTCGGAGCGCAGACCGTAGTCGATGTGGTCCAGGTAGCCGCCGCGGACGTACGTGGTGGCGGTGGACTTACCGGTGGTGTCGGAGACGTCGCGGCCGTAGTTGTTGGACTCGGTCTTCCAGTAGTACGCCATCGCGTCGCCGTGTGGGTCGACGACGTAGTCCAACTGCCAACGCCACACCTGCTGGCACCACGCGGAGGCGAAGTCGGAGTTGTAGCAGGGCTCGCCGGACTGGTTGCCGAACACGGGAACAGTCCAGGCGGAGTTGGTCTCCGGCGTGGACTTGGAGTCCTTCCAGCCGGGCAGGTGGTTCAGCCCGAAGTAGTACTGGGTGCCGTCGTTTGTGGTGATCTTCCAGTACTCACCGTCGTGCGTACCGTTGGCAGCGCCGGTGAGCTTTTCGACCTTCTCGCTGTTGTCGTTGGCGGGGTGCCACTGGCCGGTCTTGTCGTCCTTGACCAGCTCGGTGCTCTTGCCGCCCAGGGACAGGGTGGCGTTGTCGTTGTACCAGCACAGGTCGCCGACTTTGGTGGTGTTGGTTCCGCCGTCCTTGTCGTAGTCGCACGGCTTGTAGTGGCGCTCGATGAACCCTGGCTGCCAGTCCCAACCGTCACCGATCCACGATGGCTGATTGTTGGACGCAGCGGTCTCCCCGTCCAGGTTCTGCGAGTTGTAGTCCAGGGAGATCTTCGGCTTGAGACCACCGGGCACATCCGGCACGCCGATCGGATACGACCAGGTGAACGCGCCCGTAGAACCGCCGGCACTCCACGAACCCGACGGCGACAGCGGCGTCGCCTTATAATCGCCGGACGAGCCGGAGGAACTCGATGTGGCCGCCAGCACCGCCGCTGACGTGGAGGCGGCAGCCTCCACCGCACTGCTACGGATCATCGACGCCGAGGCCGCGCGCGGTCGGGGGACGCTCTGCGGAGGGGCATCGACCCGGGCCGACAGGGTGCCCGCCTTGGTGTCATTCGTAGTCGCCAACGGCTTGGCGACCCGGCACCGCGGGACCTGAGGAGTGGTCAGCGCACAGGCGGGGAGCTGCACCAGATGCAGGCGAGACGACCAGTCGCCACCGTACGCTCCGCGCAAAGCCGAGTAGTTGACCTGCACCCGAACCGGAGCAGCCGCAGTCGTGTTGTCGACGCGACCGATGGAGACCAACAGTCCATCCACGCCAGCGCGTTGAGATAACTCGTGATCAGCAACCGTGACCTTGACCTTTGACAGCGGCACCGCGGCACTGCGGCCCTTCGCGGGCATGGCCGCCACGGCGACCGGCAAAGTGCCAGCGGGCTTGAAACCTCCGGGCTTCAAGGGCGGCTTCGCGTCAGCCGCCCCGCTCCTGGCCGGGGCCGCATGCTGCGCACCGCCGTTGCCGAGGTCGACCTCGACGCTGCCTGCCGAGGGCCATGTCACCTTCGGAGCACCCTTCCACCGGTGAGCCGTAGCTTGATCGACGCGTTTGTCGGCTCCGGCGCCCTGGCCGATGGCGACCGGCCTGACCGGAACGGCCTTGGGCTCTTTTACCGCTGGCCGGGCGAAGTCGAAGACTTTCCCCGTAGCAGCCACTGAAGAGGCCGGAAAGCCGCCCACCATTGTGGCGGCGGCCAGAAAGACCGCTAATCCGCGCACGCCGAATCTGCTCACACCCCACCCCTCGCGCATTTTACGAATGACCGGCGCACAGTAACAGGAACATAAAGGCCAGGCCAAGGGGTGATTTTGCCCGGAAAGGGCGGCTTTATGTCTGCTTTATGTGTGCGTGAGGCCCTCGTGTGTGACGTGAGTCTCTCGTGAACAACGTTCACGTCAGCGTCACTTCATGGGGGCGATAAGGAGTATATGAACCGTATGCCTGTTTCGGTGTGGGTGCTCTCGGTCACCTCTCCGTGGCGGTTGGTGTTCAACGCTCAGTCCCTCACCGCAGAAGCGGAATCGAGAATTCGAGTGATTGGCGGCTATAGAGTCCTCCTGGCGAGACCCGCCACTCATCGAAGGAAGGTGCAGTGTTCATTTCTTCGCGTAGTAGACCGGCGCTCAGACGGTGGAAGTCCCGGGCAATAGCTATTTCGGCCATCTTTGGAATCGGTATTACAGGGTTGGCCGTTCCCGGTGCCGCGATCGCGTCGCCGCGAGAACAGACGCATCCGACTGCCCGTCTGGACAGTTCTTCCGACGGATCGCTCAGCCCCGAGGACCAGGCGCTGCGGCAGGCACAGTCCAGCGGCCAACCAGCCGAAGTCGTCCCGGACCGCACCGAAGATTCCGACACCTGGGCCAACCCAGATGGAACGTTTTCGGTCAAGCGCTACGGGACGCCGGTTCGGCTGTGGCAGGACGGTGCATGGGTGGCGACCGACCCGACGCTGGAGTTCGCGGACGACGGGACCGTAGTGCCCAAGGCGGCAACTGTTGCCGTGCACTTCTCCGGCGGAGGCACCGGGCCGCTGTTGACCGGAGTGAAGGACGGTCGGACGTTGAGCCTGTCGTGGCCCACTGCCCTGCCCCAGCCGACACTCAGCGGCAACGTGGCCACGTACGCGAACGTCCTGCCCGATGTGGACCTGCAACTCAAGGCGGAGGTCGACGGCTTCTCCCAGTTGCTGGTCGTCAAGACAGCGCAGGCGGCGCAGAACCCGGACCTGGCCACGCTGAAGTACAAGATGAGCACCGTCGGGCTGACGGTGGCCACCGATCCCGGCAACGGCAGCATCAACGCGACCGACCCGGCAGGCCAGACCGTCTTCACCAGCCCCAGCCCACTGATGTGGGATTCCACCAACAGCGATACGGGCAAGGCAACCAGCCACGCAGCGAAGGGGGTTGCGAAGGCCGCCGTGGTCGTCGACGGGCCAACGCCCCCTGCCTCGGGGGACGACTTCGTGCCTCCGCCGGGCGCGCAGAACGCGCAGATGCCAACGTCCGTCAACGGTGACACCTTGCAAATCACGCCGGATCAGGGGTTGCTTGCCGGAACGAAGACGCAGTACCCGGTGTTCATCGACCCGTCCTGGGCCTGGGGCAAGCGTGATGGCTGGGCCTGGGCGTACCGCCCGTACCCCAACACCTCGTTCTGGAACGCCAACCAGGACGCCCGTGTCGGCTACGAGACCGACACCGGCGGGCTGTCACGGTCTTTCTTCCGCATGGACACCTCCGCCCTCAAGGGGGCCGACATCATGTCCTCGGTCTTCCGGATCAAGGACACCTGGACGTGGTCGTGCACCAAGACCCCGGTCGAGCTGTGGCAGACCGGACCGATCTCCGCCCAGACCACCTGGAACAACCAGCCTGCTCAGATAGCCAAGTTGGCGACCGTCACCGACGCCAAGGGGTGGAGCAGCGACTGCCCGGCCGGCAATCTGGAGTTCGACACCACAGCCAAGATCCGCCAGGCAGCCTCCCAGGGCTGGTCAAGCATCACGATGGGCCTGTACGCCTCCAACGAATCCGACCCCGACTACTGGAAGCGGTTCGACCCGAAGACGGCGGTGCTGGAGACCAAGTACAACCACCCGCCCAAGACGCCATACGGACTGGGCACCAACCCCAAGACGTCCTGCTCCAGCGGCGGTTTGATCGGCAACACCACCGTCAGCCTGTACGCGACCATCGATGACCCGGACGGCGGGAACCTGACCGCGCAGTTCCAACTTTTCAAGGCAGGCTCAAACACGCCGTCGCTCGACCAGTCCGTCCCTGCGATGAAGGGGCGGGTGGCCACGCTGTCGCTGCCGGAGGCGAACAGCGGTACCGGTGACTACCAGTGGAAGGTACGTGCCAAGGACAGCGACGGCGCGTACTCCGCCTGGAGCCCGATGTGCAAGTTCTCCGTCGACCGCACACGTCCCGCCCATCCGCCGAAGATCAGCTCACCGGAGTTCCCTGACGGATCCAACGGCTGGCCCAGCAACACTGCCAAGGCCCGCACCACCGGCCACATCACCATCGACCCCAACGGCGTCACCGATGTGGACGAGTACGGCTGGTACACCGACTACGACCCCACCGTGAAGTACGTCTCCGCCTCTACCCTCGTCACCGCTCCACCGAGGTTCAGCCCGCCGGGCTACGGTCCTCACTTCCTCTACGCGTTCAGCGTCGACAAGGCCGGAAACCGCTCCGACACCGCCATCTACGTCTACTACGCGGCCAGTTCCGGTGTCCGGGACATCCCCGCCGACCTCAACGGAGACGGCAACAACGACATCTGGAGCGTGGACTCCAACGGCACCCTGCTCACCTACGCCGGACAAGGCAACGGCCAGTTCTCCACGGCCACCAACGGCGGCATAGCGTTCAACAACGCCCAGGTCACCTCCCGCGGCGACTGGGGCCAGGACGGCTACAACGACCTCGTAGCCCTGCAACCCGACCCAATCGACGCCAGCAAGAAGGTGCTACGGGTCTACCCCAACAACGGCACCGGCTCCGTCACCAACAACTACACCGCCTTGAACGTCGCATGCCCGACCAAGGACGTCGACACCGGCTGTGACTACGGACCTGGCTGGACCGGCGACGACCATTGGCATGACGCCGACCAAGTCGTAGCAGTCGGCGACATCAACGGCGACGGCCAGCCCGACTTGCTCGTCAAGGAAGGCAAGCATCTGTGGGCCTACTACGGCGGCCGCAGTGGGTACCTGGACAGCGTCAGCGAACCCGTCCTCGTCGGCGGCAGCGATTGGGACAAATACACCATCATCGCCCCGGGTGACGTCAACGGCGACGGCATCCCCGACCTGTGGCTGCGGGAGAACACAACCGGTGACATCTACCTCGCGCCCGGCAAGGAAGGCGAGAAGAAGGGCATCGTCGATCCCACCACGTGGGGTGACCCGGCCAGCCTAGTGAAGATCGGCAGCGGTGTTCCAGCAAGCGTGTACCCCACCGTCGGATCCTCCGGAGACATCACGGGCGATGGGATTCCTGACTTGTGGGCGCGAAAGACGGACAACACCATGGTGGGCTGGTACGGCAAGAAACCCGGCCCCGACCACATCTCCTTCAGCGGAAGCTTCGTCATTGACGGCATCACCGGCGGCGCCCGCATACCCGCCGGTACGGCGTTGACCGCCGGCCAGTCCTTCACCTCCCGCTCCGCCAAACTCACCATGGGCAACGACGGTAACCTCACCATCACCTCCAACGCGGGCAAGACCGTCTGGTCCAGCAACACCGCCGGAAACCCCGGAGCCACGGTCACCATGCAGCCCGACGGCAACTTCGTCGTCTACAAGCCCGACGGCAGCACGGCCCTGTGGTCCTCCAAGACCTTCGGCGCAGGCGGCTACGCCCTCCTGCAAGACCGCGGCAACCTCGTCGTCTACAACGTCAAGGGCCAATCCGAGTGGAGCAGCAACTCGCTGATCCGCCACGACTACAACGGCAGCGGACGCAGCGGCATGGCCGCCTGGTACGCCTACGGCGACGGCAGTGTCAGCATCCAAAACCTGCTGACCAACTCCGACGGCACCTTCAACCCGCCCGTCGGCGCCTACACTGCGCCCAAGGGCACCTGGTACACCCAGAACATGAAGTTCGTCACCGGCGACTTCAACGGCGACGGCCAGGCCGACGTCGCCGCGCTCTACGGCTACGCAGACGGAAGCGTCACCCTGTTCACCTGGCTCAGCAAACCCGGCGGCGGCTTCGACCCACCCATCGCCTCCTGGAGCGCCCCTGCCGGCCAGTGGACCTTCAACCGCATGACCCTCCAGGCAGGCGACTTCAACGGTGACGGCCGCGACGACCTGGCGGTCTGGTACAACTACGCCGACGGCAGCAACACCCTGTTCACCTTCACCAGCACACCCCAAGGCCGCTTCAACCCGCCCTTCGCCTCATGGGACGCGCCCTCCGGCTGGAACGGCTCCCGGGTCAAGCTCGTCACCGGTGACTTCAACGGCGACGGGCGTGACGACCTCGCGGCACTGTACGGGTACGCGGACGGCAGCGTGACACTGTTCACCTTCCTCACCGCACCCGCCGGAGGATTCAACAACCCTGTTCAGGGCTGGACCAGCACCAACTGGGGCTCCTGGGACCGCATCCACCTCTACTCCGGTCACTTCACCGGCGACGGACGAGACGATGTCGCCGTCTGGTACGACTACGCCGACGGCCACGACGGCATCCATACCTTCGTCTCCGCCAGCAAGAGCGACGGCACTTTCAACGCCCCGTACCAGTCCTGGAACACCTCCGCAGGCAACTACTACTACCCGAACATGCAACTCGTCCCCGGCGACTACAACGGCGACGGCCGCGATGACCTCGGCGCGATGTACTTCTACGACAGTGGCGAGGTGACCATGTTCACCTGGCTGTCCAACACCAATGGCAAGTTCAACGACCCCGTCGGCAGTTGGCAAGCGCCAGCGGGACATTGGTACAAGCCCAGCACCCGCTTCCTCGGCACCAGCACCTGACGTCGGCAGCGCCAGCGTGGGACCGTCAGCACAACCGGCGACGGCGGTCCCACGCCCCGAAGACGCGCGTTAATTGAGTCTCCGGCTTGACGCTCGGCTCGTGTTGCGCAGGTTCTAGCCCTCGGCGGGGCGCGATGCAGATGGGAAAGGGAGCGTGTCTGAAAGATCGTGTAAGTCCGTGATGTGACAGGCTGGCCGAGGCCCAGCTCTGGGGCCTTGACCAGCCGGGACGGACGAACATGGCAAACAAGGAAACGCCGGCCGTCGAGCCGGTCGAGGACGAGCTGGTGGACGAGGTCGTCGAGCGGCTGATGGACCGCGCTGACGCCTCAGGGGCAGCCCTGTTGGGCGAGGGCGGGCTGCTGACCGAGGTGACCCGGGCCGTGCTGGAGCGGGCCCTGGACGCGGAGATGACCGAGCACCTCGGCTATGAGAAACACGATCCGGCGGGCCGTGGCTCGGGCAACAATCGCAATGGAACCTCGCCCAAGACCGTCCTGACCGAGGCCGGGGCGGTGACGGTGGCCGTTCCCCGGGACCGCAATGGCAGCTTCGAGCCGCAACTGGTGCCCAAGCACGCCAGGCGGCTGGCGGGATTCAACGAGCAGATCCTGTCGCTGTACGCGCGCGGGGTGTCGGTGCGCGATATCCGCTCCCACCTGGCCGGCATGTACGGCGTCGAGGTCTCACCAGACCAGATCAGCAAGGTCACCGACGCGGTCGCCGACGAGCTCACGGCCTGGCAGATGCGCCCGCTGGACGCGATCTGGCCGATCATTTACATCGATGCGCTGTGGGTCAAGATCCGCTCCGGATCGGTGGTCTCCAAGCCGGTCTACGTTGCCGTCGGCGTGGACATGGACGGCTGCAAGGACGTACTCGGGCTATGGGTCGGCGACGAAGGCGAAGGCGCCACGACCTGGATGACGGTGCTGTCCGAACTGCGCAACCGCGGAGTGGAGGATGTGTGCATCGTCGCCTGCGACGGGCTGAAGGGCCTGCCGGACGCTGTCACTGCCACCTGGCCCAAAGCCACGGTGCAAACTTGCGTGATCCACTTGATCCGCGCATCGCTGCGGCTGGCGTCCAAACAGCACCACCCCGCTCTTGCAGCGGCGCTCAAGGCCATCTACACCGCATCGACCGAACAGGTCGCCGAGCAGGCTCTAGGGAGTGTTCTGAGTTGAGATCACGGGATCGGTCATTCCCGCTCCAGGAGGGTGCCAACTGCGGTAGACCGGCCGTGTGACTCGTGGTGATCTGGCTGATGCCGAATGGGAGTTGGTCGAGCCGC
>NZ_JARJBC010000045.1:0-14794 GCF_029269905.1 Streptomyces silvisoli
GCTGCTGGATCAGGGCGTCGTCCAGGACCTCGTCCACGGGCACCTCTTGGGCCTTGGTGTCACTCACCACGTCAGTCATCAACTGTCGCTTCCAGCTCGGGAGTTACACCAGTGACCGTACAGTCCCGCGTTGACGGGGGAGCGGGCTGGACGGGCAACTACCGTGTTCACATAGGTCGTGCATTGAGGGGTGTGCATCGTGAAGTTGCAGGTCAGGGGTCTGGCGTGACTCGTCTTCGGTGTACTCGTGCTGGTCGTGGGCGGGAGCCTGGGGTGTAGATCGTCCGGCAGGGGTGGGTTGCGGATTCCGGCCCGCCTTCACGGGTGCCGCTCGTACGCTGCGGCGCATGACGGACCCCGAGATGCTGGAGCGGATCACTGCGCGGCGCGCGGAGCTTGACGGATTCGAGGAACAGCTGGTCAAGCAGCTGTTCGCGGCGCGGGCGGAGCGGGACGAGCTCGCCGTGGCCGAGCGGGTATGGCAGCGGATGAGCGAGCAGCTCGCCGACGAGCAAGCAGCCGCTTGATCGCCGGTCGTGCAGGTGGCGGGCCGGGCGGTGCGGCTGATCCCGGACCGTGCGCCAGGGGTGACCGAGTCCGCGCTGCCTGCGGACTACCAGCGCATCCTGGCCGCGGTGCGGCAGGCCGCCGGCCCGGTCGCCGCCCGAGGCATCGGCGATGGGCTCGGCCTGGATGTCGGGGTACGGGGTACGGGGCAAGCTGGAACCGCTACGCGCGAAGCTGACCGAGCTGGCCGACCTCGGCTGGCTGCACAAGCGGGGCGACGGGATGTTCACCGCACGCCCGTGACCGCGCCGGAGGAGGAACGCGGCCAGGCGCAACCAGCGGGCTCCCGGCGGAAGTTGAGTTCGATGTGAAGAAAAGACCACACCGCCGAAGGCCCTGACGACAGATCCGAGTTGAGCCAGTACTCTCCTGTTTTGCCGTGGTGCACGGCAGACCACCGATTCGCGGGGGGCGTGATGGTCTGGGGGGCAGCTTCGTTTGGCAACGAAACGAATGCGGCCGGGCAGGTGAGGGTGCGGACTGTGGTCCGCGAGGTGGTGGCGGTGGTGGCACCGGCGGAGTTGGTCCTGGTGGACGGCTTCGCCCGGTTCGACGACGCGACGGCGCTACGACGATTATCCGGCCGTGGTGGACGTCGGGAGCCGCTGGGGTTCGGTCTGGGTGAGGTCGCGGCACTGGTAACTCCGGTGGTGTGGCTGGTGCTTGACCAGACCGCGAGGAAGTTAGCGGAGTCCGCAGCGGATGGTACCGCCAGGGGCGTCCGAAGGCTGTTGCGCAAGGCGTTGCGCAGGACTGAGGAACCGCCGGCCCTTCCCCCGTTGACGGCCGGGCAGCTCGCTGAGGTGCGTGCCCGTGTGCTGGAGACCGCGTCGCATCGCGGCCTGCCTGCGGAGAGTGCCGCGGCGATCGCTGACGCGGTTGTGGCCAGGTTGGTGCTCGACTCTCCGCCTCCGACCCCGGCTTCGGCTCCGACCCCGGAGAGTCGGGATGATCCGGCTGGCGGCGGTCATGCTCCGGTCGAGAGCTGACGGGGATGGTCCGCGGGTCTCTGCAGATGCGGCTGGACGGACGGGCGATCCCGGCAGGTACGACCATGCGTTTCGTGCTGCTGGGCGTCCTGATGCTCGCGAGCGGCGTCTCCTTGCTGCCCACGGCGTTCACCGCCGCTGGGCTCAACGACGGAACGCTGTGCCTGAGCGCGGCCGGAGTCAGCACCAATCAGACGCCCCCTGACGATGTCCTCCACAGCGCCGCCTATCGGGCCTGCATCAGCGGACACTGGACACTGCCCCAGTGGGTCGGCCCCGCGGTGCCCGGTTTCCTGCTGGTGCTTGCCTGCGGACTTTTCTTCGCCCTTCCCGTCTGGAAGGCGCGTCGAAGCCGGGTTGTTCTGCTGTCGGCGGTGGACCATGACGGCTGGATCCGGTGGCAGCTGGAGCAGTTGGCCCAGGTGGCCGGGCTTAAGCGGATGCCGCGGGTCGTTGTGGATCCGTCTGCCGCCTCGACCAGTGCCGCGGTGTTCGGCCGCAACGGCCGCCCGACAGTGTGCCTGCACGGTGGTCTGCTGGCCCGGCGGGCCACGGCGCCGACGGACTTCCAGGCGGTGGTGCTGCACGAGATGGCCCACATCCGCAACGGTGATGTCACACTCACCTACGCCACGGTCGCGCTGTGGCGGACGTTCATCGCCGCCGTACTCGCTCCCTACGCGGTGGGCTTCGGCATCCTCATCTTCAACTCGTACGCCCCGGAAACGCGACCCTACGAAATCGGGCTGCCGGCGTGGCGCGCCCTCGTCCTCCCGTTGGTCATGACGGCTGTCGTCTACCTCGCCCGGTCGGACGTGCTGCGCAGCCGAGAGCTCCATGCCGACTTCACCGCCGCGCACTGGGGTGCGAACCCGCGCATCTGGGGTGCCACCGAGCCGGCTCCGCCTGCGCGGGTATTGCCGCGAATGCTGCGCTCGTTCATCGAGCTCTGGCGCACCCACCCACGGTGGGACTCCCGGCGAAAGATGCTGGCCGACCCCACGCCGCTGTTCGAGGTGCCCGGCCTGCTGATGTTCCTCACGGGAACCGCCGTCATCCTGGTCAACAGCCAGCTGTGGAACTACGTCGGCGCATCCGGCCGCGCGGGTCAGTGGGAGTGGAATGTGGTGATGGCGCTCCCGCCCGCCGTGCTGGTCACCGGGGTCGCGGGCACAGTCCTGTGGCGTTCGGTGGTGCACCGGCTGCTGACCGGGCGACGCAGGCTCTCCGGGGCGTGGGCGGGCCTCTGGCTGGGTGTCGGGATGACGGCCGGTGAACTGATCGCGAATCGGGTCGCGATTTTCCGATGGCTGCCCGGTGAGCCCATGTTCGTGATGCTGTTGGGGCTCGCGGGGCTGACGTTCGCCTGGTGGGTCACTCAGTGTTCCCACCTGTGGGCCACGGTCTGGCGCGGTCGGACGATGCTTGCGCCGATGATGCTGGTCCTGGCTGGCGCGTGCCTGGCGCTGTGCGCATGGTTCTGGTGGTGGCAGAACTACGGTGTGTTCCTCGCCAACGTACCGGGGCTGTGGGCCCACGCGCTGGCGCCGGGACACGGGGACGTGCTGGCGGATCCGAGCGGGGAATACACCGCGATCCTCAACTTCGGCGCACGTGCGGTGGGCCTGCTGAGCACCACGGTCGCCGTCCCACTCGCACTGCCGGCGGTCGCCGTGTTGTGGGTGGTGCCGCTGCTGGCCTGGGCGGTTCACCCGCTGGCCACGGGCCGGGATCGCGCTCCGGCGCCGGGCACCGGCGAGCCGGTGATCTCCGGCCTGCCGCTGCCGCCGCTGCGCCGCGCCTTGCTTCCCGGATTGCTCGGCGGCGTGGTGTGCTGGGTTGGTCTCGCGGCCGTGAAGGCCCATATGCACGCTTGGGGTTGGCAGACACCGCTGCGCCTCCCCGGGGTCGCCGGTGCGTTCCTGTTCCAGTACGGGGCGAGCGCCGCCCTTCTGGCAGGCGCCGCGGTCGCCGCGCTCGTAGCAAGCCCGCTCGTCGATCGCTACCGCCTGATCGCCGCACTCGTCGCGGCCAACGTCGCCGCGTTGGCGGGCTACGGCGGCGTATGGGCACTGTCCGCGTCGGACGGTTGTATCCAGGACATCAGTACGTTCACGCCGACCTGCGGGTGGCGGCCGGTCGCTCTCTGGCAGGCGTTCCAGTACCTCCTGAGCATCCTTCTCGTCCTCGTCACCGTTGTGGGCATCGCCTCGGCCGCGACTACCTCCGCCGTCCAAAGACTGTTCCGGCGTCGCCCCCGCCCCACGACCTTCAACCCGACCGGCAACGGACTCCGAAAGCTGGTCCCGCACCGCCTGGCCGTAGCAGTCCTGTGCACGGCAGCCGTGGGACTTCCTGCTGCCCTTCTGTCTCTCCCGCTACCCTCGGGCAACGGCACGGCGTCGGCCGCCAAGCCCGCCACGAATCCGATTCAGGAGGCCCAGGAAGCGTCGGACCAGACATCGGCCTGGTACGACTTGGGAGGCCGTAAGCTCCTCGTCCGTTATGCCGACACTCTCGGGCGGCTACAGGCCCTCGTATCCAACGCGCAACAGTCCTCGGACCCCGACGGGTTCATCACGTCCCGACTCCCCTCGATCTGCACGGAGTTCGGAAAGATCGCGCGGGACGCCGACGCCTACTTCCCCGTCCCCGACTCCAGGCTCCTGCCGACATACAAGACCTTCACCACGATGACGGCCAAAGGCAGTCAGGACTGCCTTACCGGCCTCGACCAGAACGACGCCGTTCCCCTCACCACCGGCATGAAGGAGATCGGCCAAGCGACGCGCGCCAGCAACTCGATCAGTGCATGGATCAACACAATCAGGAAAGAAAGCAGCTTTTGAGTTGGTGCTCCGGGTGGATGGCTTCGGTGAAGATCGTCGGTCATCGGGAGATTTCGCGGTTCGTCAGGACCAGCAGGGCCCTGACCAGGGCGGTCGCCCACTTCGGGTCGGTGCGGACCTTGCCGAGGACCCGCCAGTTCTTGAGATGGGCGAAGCCGTGCTCGACCGGGGCCCGGACGGCGGCCAGCGCCTTGTTGGACAGTTTCTGCCCTCGGGTCAGGGGCCGGTTGCGGGCGGCCTTGTAGCCGGTGATCACTGCCGGGTCGGCGTCCGGGCCGCTGTCGTCGAGGCCGACGAACCCCAGGTCGGCGATGGCACCGAGACCGGCCGCCCGCAGGCGGGTGGTGAGTTTGTCGTGGCGGCAGACAGTGATCTCGGATGTGCGACCGGGACGGGCGGCGGAGATCCATACCAGTCGGCCGCGGTCGTCGGTGAGCGCGATCACGAGCACTGCGGCTGCCGAATATTTCATCCGGCTAGGTCAGGCGGCGTGCCGGTACTCGTGGATCACTCCGGCGAGCCGGTCTCGGCGGCGTATGTCCAGACGGGAGGTTCGGCCGAGATCGGTGATCGGTTCGGGGACCGCGCGCAGTGGTGCTGCCTGGTTCATCGCTTGGTGGGGTCGGTGGGCGTTGTGGTGCAGCTCGAACTGGCGGAGGGCGTGGCGCAGGTGATGCTCGTTCCAGATCAAGGTGCGGTCCAGGAGCTCGTGCCGACAGGTCTGGACCCAGCGCTCCATGATGGCGTTCATGCGCGGCATCTTGACGCCGGTGAGTACGACCTGGATGCCGGCGTCTTCCAGGATCTGGTCGAAGAGCGCGGGGAACTTCGCGTCCCGGTCCCGGATCAGGTACGTGACGGTGGCTGCGGCGTCCTCGAGGTCCATGACGAGGTTTCGTGCGGCCTGGCTCACCCATTGCGCGGTGGGGTGCGCCGTGGTGCCGAGGATCCGGATGCGACGGGTGGCGTGTTCGATGACGGCGAGGATGTACTGACGCCGGCCGGTCAGGGTGACGGTCTCGATGAAGTCGCAGGCCAGGAGGGCGTCGGCCTGGGAGCGCAGGAAGTCGGCCCAGGTGGTGGCGGCTCGGTCGGGCGCGGGGTCGATGCCCTCGGTCTTGAGGATCTCCCAGACGGTGGAAGCGGCGATCTGGATGCCGCGGGTGGCGAGTTCGCCGTGCACCCTGCGGTAGCCCCACGATGGGTTCTCCCGGACCAGGCGCAGGATCAGGGTGCGGATCGAGTGAACGGTGGGTGGGCGGCCTGGCCGCTTCGGTCGGCAGGTGCGGGCGTGGCGCTGCTCGATCAGGCCGCGGTGCCATCGCAGCACGGTGTCCGGTTGGACCAGCAGCCGGAGCCGGCGCAGGACCTGGCGGGGCAGCGGCGCCAGCAGAGCGGCGAGGAGGGCCCGGTCTTCCGAGGCGAACTTCACCCGGTCCGCACCGAGTTGTCGCTCAAGGACCATGATCTGGTGGCGCAGGGCGAGAATCTCCGCGTCCTTGTCGCGGTCGCTCATCGGTAGCAGCCGCAGGGCGGCGAATGCGTTGGTGACGGTCAGGTAGGCGAGACGAAGCAACACGAGTGCTCATCCTGCCGCAGCACCGAAAAAGCCCTTGAGCTGCGTGGATGACATTCTCGGCAGGCGCACAGTTCAGCACGCTTGCCCAGGATGTGGTGCAGCACGCTCAGCAGACGGGCTCCAGCCGGTCCGGCCAGCGCCACGGCAACCGCATCAACCACCTTCTGCAGGGCCGGAGTACCGCGCTGGTAACGCCGGGTCAGCCCCTCGACCTGCTCGGCGAAGGTGACCTTTTCACAAGCAGGATGCTCGCAGTACGAGCGGCGCACCGATAAGAGGACATCTAATTTGGCTCGTTCGATAGTCGGCGGCTGTGGGGATCGTGGAGCGGCTGGTGCCGGATGAGTTGTGGGAGCTGTTCGAGCGGGTGGTGCCGCCGGTGCCGACGAGGCCGCAGGGTGGTGGTCGTCGCCGGTATGGGGACCGGGAAGTGCTGGCAGCCTGAGCCGCGGCCGGCCGGGTCATGCTTCTCATAGCCCAAGTGCTCCGTCATCTCGGCGTCCACGGCCCGCTCCAGCACGGCCCGGGTGACCTCGTTCAGCAATCCGCCGTCGACCAGCAGGGCAGTCCCTTTGAGGCGTCGGCGCGGTCCATCAGTCGCTCGACGACCTCGTCCACCAACTTGTCCTCAACCGGCTCGACGGCCGGGGGCTTCTCGTCGTTCGTCATGCTCTGTCCGTCCCGGCTGGCCAAGCCCCGCGGCCGGGCCTTGGCCAGCCTGCCACATCACGGACTTACACGATCTTTCAGACCCGCTTGCCAGGCTCGCAAAGGGGTGTCAGGCCGGGCCGACGCGGAAGGGTCGCATCATTTGGTTGTCCTCGTGTTCCAGGATGTCGTGGTGCCACATGTACCGGCCTGCCTGGCCGAAGTGCACCCTCACCCGGGTTATCTCGTGCAGACAGGCGAGGATGGTGTCCTTGAGCTCGTGGGAGATCCGGGGGCGCCTCGGTTGACGGCGACCCACCGGATCCCTGCTTTCGGGGGCTGAGCCGTTCAGGCGGTGCCGGGCTCAGGCCTTAATGTGCTGTCACACGTAGGTGAAGGCTCCGGCGGAGGCGGTGCCTGCGGGGGTGGTGACGACCACGTTCACGGTGGTAGTTGCGGTGCCGGGCGGGGTGGTGCCGGTGATGACCGTGCCGGTGTTGGTGGTGATGGTCGCCGCGTTCCCGCCGAACGTCACGGTCGCGTTGGTGAGGTTGGTCCCGACGATGGTGAACGGCGTGCCACCGGCGGCGACGCCGACGTTCGGTGAGACGGTCGCGGTGACGGTCGGCGGCAAGGCCAGATAGGTGAAACCGCCGGGGACCGTGGCCATACCGCCAGGGGTCGTCACCACGACGGGGACGTTGCCCGCTGCGTTCGGCGGGGTCAGGCCCGAGATCTGCGTCGGGGTGGACGCCACCACGGTGGCTGCCGCCCCGCCGAAGGTCACCGTGGCGCCGGTCAGGTTCGTGCCTGAGATGACGAATGGCGTTCCGCCGGTCGTCGGGCCGGTGGCGGGCAGGATGCTGGTGGCGGTGGGGGCCGGGGGCGGCGGGGGCGGGCCGATGTACGTGTACATGGCGGGCGCGCTTGTGCCACTGGTCGTGGTGACGACCACCGGCACGGTACCCGGGGCGTGGGCTGGGGCGGTGACAATGATCAGGAGCCCGATCGGATCCTGGAACAGGATGCTCGCGGGCGTACCACCGAAGGTGACCGACGAGGCGTTGGCGAGTCCGGATCCGAGGATGAGGACGGGGTTGCCTCCGCTGGCGGGCCCGGAGGACGGAAGGACGAGTCCGATGCTCGGGGTGGCCGCGGCGAGTAAGTCCGCCTGCGGAGTGGGGGAGTGCGGGGTGGGGGTAGACATGACGGTTCCTCCTCGTTGGGATGCCAAGGTGGGACTGATCGTGGTGCCACGCAGCCTCGGTACGACGTGGTGGCATCACCGGCGCAGGGGACATTCCTCGGAAGTCCGAAGTCACGGCCAGTTGGCCTGACAGCTCCCGGTCCCTGCCGTTCGAGCTGTGTCCGCCGCAGTACTCGGTCCGCGAAAATCGCGGACCCGCGCGTGCCGTCCGCATGAAGTCATGCGAAGAACCCGCGAGCCGCATCACTGTCCCGGAGAGGGATGGGCGGCCCACCGGTTTGGGTGAATCAAGTACCCCACAAGCGTGCACCGCCGAGCAACAGGGACGACGCCGGTTCACCTGAATGGCGCAGCGTCGTGACAGGCCCGAGTGCGAAGCTCCGATAGCCATCCGAGGTGTGGGGCCGAAGCCCGAGACGGTCCGCAGGACACCCTTAGGCGTGGCGTGCGGTCAAGTGGGCGGCACGCCCAGCTGCTCCAAAACCCGGTACGCGGTCTGGCCGACCGTGACCAGCGATGCGGCGACCTCCCACGACAGGGCCTCGGGCTTGGCCACCGCCTGACCGAGCAGGGCGTACTCGCGGTAGCTGCCGCCGACGGCGGCAGCGAGGTCTACGGGGCACTGCTGGACCGGCTCGCCGACTTGGACCTGGCTTACCTGCACCTGATGGAGCGGCATCGCCGTGCAGTTGGCGGTCGCCCGCGGCGTTACCGTCATCGGAACGGTCGGCGACCATGACATCGCGCGTGTCACCGCACTGGGAGCCACCGCGGTCCGCTACGGCGACGGCTGGGTGGAGCGGGTGAAGGTCGCGGCTCGCCAGGGATTCGACTTCGTCTTCGACGCCTCCGGCGCCGGCGTGCTCGCCGACTCCGTCGCCCTGACCGGCGACAGCTCACATGTCATCACCATCGCCGACATGTCCGCCCGGCAGCACGGCGTCCGCTTCAGCGCCGGTGCCACCGAGCAGGGCGGAGAATCCCTGCCGGAGCTGGTGCAGCTGGCTGCCGCGGGCAAGCTCACCTTGCCGATCTGGCGCACCTACCACCTGACGGAAGCGGCACAGGCTCACACCGACCTGGAAGCCCACCGCAACCAGGGCAAAGCCGTCCTCCTTCCCTGACTCCCCGATGCCGCCGCCTCGTGCCGTTGGACGGGCGAGGCGGCTTGTAGGGGTCGAGGATGCTGGTGCGGCCGGTCCACCGCCCAACCAGGAGCTCGTCCGCACTCGCCACGTGTGCGTAGCGGCGCACGGTGTTGCGGGCCAGTCCCAGCCGGCGGCCGATTTCCCGCATCGCAATGCCTTGTCCGAGCAGAGCGCGAACGGCCTCGTGCTGTTCGCGAACCCGGTCGGACAGGCGGCCGGTGGTCCGCGGCCCCGCGGGAGCCAAGTCGAGGTCCAGCCCTTCCAGGGCCTCGGCAGCCGCGGCAATGGTGGTGTCCTGGGGCTCGCGCAGCAGGGCACGGTGCTGGACGACGGTCTTCTCGACCGCCTCGGCGAGGTTCGACCAGATGTGCCACCGATCTGCAACATGCACCGCGTCCGGGGCGCCAAGGCGTCCGGCCTCGGCGTAAGCGGTGGAACGGTCCCTGCAGATCACCTCGACGCCGGGGTGCTCGGCGAGCCACCGGGCCACAGTCGCAGTGGTGCGGTCCGGCAGCAGGTCGACGGGCTGGTGTGTCTCGATGTCGAGCAGGATGGTGCCGTAGTTGTGCCCCTTGCGCAGCGCGAAGTCGTCGACCCCGAGCACCCGCGGTGTCGAGGTCTCGGGGGCCTGCAAGCGGCGGATCAGCCGTAACAGGGTCGAGCGGCTCACCTTGGCCGCCAGCGTGTGGGCCAGGCGGGAACCGGCCCGGCCGGCCAGCATCACCGCCACCCGTTCCAGCACCGTCTGCAGCCCGGCGCTGCGTCTGCCGTGCCGGAACGTCAGTCCGGCGACCTGCTCGGCGAACGTCGCCTGCGAGCAGCCCTGTTGAGAGCAGCGGAACCGCCGGACCCGTAGCTCGATCAGCGCCGGACGGCCGCCGACCGAGCTGTCGGCAAGTCGGCGTACGTACCGGCTGTGCACACGGGCCGACGCCGTTCCACACGCCGGACACGCAGCCTGTCCCGCAGCCGTCCGGGCCCGCACGACCACCAACTCGCCGTCGGGTATGACACTTTCGACCACAACACCTTCGACCTGGTGGAACCACAGGTCCTGGAGGAGTACATCAGCCACGGCCGTTCATGATCGCGGTTGTGGTGACCCTCCGTGGCTCCGGCACTGAAAGTGATCCAGAACCACTTTTCAGCCGTCGCCGACAGAGCTTGCGGTGCCAGCGCAGTACGGTGTCCGGTCTCATCAGCGGTCGCATTCTGCGCAGGGTTTGCTGGGAGGGGGTGGAGGAGTGCGGCCAGGAAGGCCCGGTCTGCGGGCGTGAAGCGGGGGCGTGTTCCGTGGAGTTGGCGCTCCAGCACGGTGAGTTGGTGCCGCAGCGCCAGGATCTCGATGTCCTTGTCCCGGTCGCTCATCGGCAGTAGCCGCAGCGCGGCGAAGGTATTCGTCATCGTCACGTAGGCCAAGCGGAGCAGCACGGTAAATCGTCATGCCCGGCAACGCCGACAGTGGGTGGTGAACAGTCCGATTGCTTTCTGACCTGCACGGATGAACTTCTCGGCACCCACAGGGTCAGATGAGACGGAACGGCCCGGCGTACACAAACCACGGAGACAAACCAGCCCGACAGACACGATCCAGTGAGACTCGCTGCCTCTCTCAGGCCGTACAGACCCCGTCAGGTGAGACCAGCAGCGAATCCAACAAGAGGTCGTGAGAAGGAGACGGGGTCGCGTGAGACGGGACACCTATGGGCCCGATGAACGTGCCGCCGGGTCTTGCTCTTGCTCCGGCAAGGGCTCGCTTCTGAGAACGCGGTGCGCGTAGTCACCAGTACCCAACCTGCCCCCGGATTGTCCACGCCCGTGGCGGGCGGTGACCTCTGCGCGGAGCCGGCGGGGCCCTACCTGGCTGTGGTTCCAGCCACAAGGGGTTCGGTTCGGGCCAGCTATCCCGAATCGTGGTTCCGAGGGCTGCCGGGCGGGGGACGGTACTGCTGGCGCTGCCCCTCCGGGGAGGAAGTACGACTGTTGGAGGGGACGCGTCAGGTCGAGTTGCCGCTTTGAAGAGTTCCGGCAGGCGGGGGGAGCTATGCGGCGAGGAGCTCAAGGGGTCGTGCTGAGGCGCCAGCGGGAGCTGGCGGGACACGGCAGAAGATCCAGGTGCCGCGTGGGCGACTGGAGAGAGCTAGGCGCCGCCGATCCATCGGGACGCAGACTCGAAGCCCTGACGGTATCCGGCCCGACAAGTACGGATCCGGCGGCCACCTCCGACCTCTGATGGCGGCATCTGCGCCAGCTCCGGCGAGCCGCGACGACTGGCAAACGAGCCGTATCGACTGTCGCAGGCGACGTGCGCCTGCCCCTGGGCCTTGCAGCTTCCCGCCTGAACCTGTCACCACACTGACCGAGTACCCGCCAACACCGGGCCTCCACTGCGCGTCTTCTGCCCGCATTGTGTGAATCGCCGAGGTAGGGAGTCCTCACCGTGCCGTCTTTGCTGAGCTACGCCGTCGTCACAGATCCGACCTCGCTTCAAGCGTCGCAGCCCGGGGCACCGTCTGTAGGAACGGTGTACTTGATCGTCTCCAACACTCACCAGTCCGACGTGAAGTGGGAATTCATCGATGTGGAGATACCGGTCGGCAGCGGCGGCGGCGACCTGACGAGTAATCCCACGGCGATCAGCGCGAGCATCGCCCCGGACTACTCGGTGTGGTTGGAGCCAGCTCCAGTTTTCGGCTGGGACAGTACTCTCGGCCGCTTCCGGGCGCATTCCCCCTCAGGGGGCAGGCTAACCCTGCCTGACCAAGGGTCGTTGGTCCTGAAACTGGAAGACATATCTGTTTCCAGTGTGGAGGGGTTGGTCCGCCTGAAGGTGTACGAGAGGTCCGGCGGCGGCGACGACAACATACCCATTCGGCGGGCTGATTTCGCCACAACTCTTGGGTTGGTGAAGCAAGCTCCGAAGATCCCGCGCAACTTCCGTCCGGAAAAGAAGTCCTTGGTGGATGTGGACGCGGGCGGGAACGTCGTTTTGAAGTGGGAGGGGCCCGACAATCTCGACTACTGGATCCGTGATCCGGACGGGAGCGAGGTGCTTGCCCGGTCGGCAGCTCAGGGACCTCGGGTAACTCAGCAACCCTACACATGGTCACCCCCTTCCGCTCCGAAGCGAGGCACCACTTACACCCTTATTGCTGGGACGACCAGCGCCGGGCAACAGCAGCAGGGATACTTCCTCACCACCACGGTCCACGCACGCGTTCCCGAGTTCGACAGCGGGACGCGCACTCCTTGGGTCGAGGGAACGCCGAACAAGAGCCGAGTCACCTTCTCCGCACAAGGGGCCGAGATCCGCAACGCGACCGGCGGATTGGGGACCGTCGAGGCCGACAAGGTCGAGGTGAACGGCGTGAGGACCAAGTGGGTGTGGGGACGGAACGACAGCGACGGATGGATCGAGTTCCCGCAATCCGGAGTGAACGTATTCAATGGCCAGCAAAGGAATTGGGGTACAGTCGCGGCGGACAAGGCCGACGTGAACGGCGTGAACACCAAGTGGGTACAGGGACGGAACGCCAGCGATGGATGGATCGACTTCCCGAAGTCCGGGCTGCGGGTCCGAGACGGACAGAACAATCTGGGCGTCCTAGAGGCAGGGAAAGCCGTCCTGAACGACCTGCTTACCGACCAGGGGCAAGTGAAGGGGCCCCTTACCGTTAAAGGAGGGATGAATCTCAGTCACGGAAGCGTGCCGATATTCACGACCTACCCCGAAAGGACATTGTTTCACGGGGTGAATGAATTCAAGAAGTGGACGCTATTCGATGACGGAATAGTTGTCGAAATGAATAAGGTGGAAACTATTCGGATCGGCAAAGAAATTAAATCGATGCTAGTGGCCTGTGATCTTCAGGTCCAAGGACAACTCTCCGTTTCCGCCGGTGGGCAAGTCAGGATTCTTTAGCTCAAGGCCGTGCAGCTACGGGCTGATCAGCCCTGTCGACAGGATGTCGACGCTGATGGTAGCGCTGGCCCATCCGGGCGAAGGCCGAGGTCGGGCACCCCGGCTACGCCCGGATGTGGGCGGAGGGCTACGAGGGCATGAACCATCGGTCCCGAAGCTGTGCGCCTGCCGAAAATCTCGTCCGCGCAGGTCGTGTGCCACGAACGCTGAAGGAGGCGTTGATGTAGAGGCCTTCGGTGGCGGGCTGTGCAGGAGGTGGAGGTAGGTCCTCCCGAGCCGCTCTGCAGGAAGAGGCTTCAAACCACCGCAGGCTGCGTCGGTTAAGCGCCGGTCGTGGTGAGCGCTGCGGGGAAAGGCGCGACTTGATCGCGTCAGGTGTGGGTCAGGAAGGCGAGCGAGAGCGAACCGCTGTTGACGTGTCGTAACGGATTCCAGTGGCGTCAAAACCGGGGCATGACTTGGGCGCCGGGACAAGTCTGGGGGAGCCTGCCGACTGCCCAGACGGCGTCCGGCATGTAGGCGGCGCGAGCCTGGCCTGGGCTCTTGCATGGAACGTGGGAACCTGTCGCCCCGATACTGGCGCCGGTCTGATGGGGCGGCGGCGAGAGGGAGTACCCCAAGCGGACAGGACCGCGAGGGGCCGGCCGAGTACGGATGCGGGGCACGGGGGCAGACCGTCTCGTAGCAGCGGTGAAGCCTGGTAATGCGGGTGGAGCGAAGGGGACGGGTCGTCTGGGTCTGCTTGGCGGTCAACCGGAGGCCCCGGGAGGAGCCGGATGAGTGGGCCGAAGCCGTTCGAGATCTCGAAACACCTGGTGTTCGAGGCGTACTTGAAGGTCAAGGCCAACAAGGGCGCGGCGGGCGTGAACGGCTAGTCGATCGAGCAGTTCGAGGCTGATCTGAGGCCAAGCTCCATCGCTTGGTGCTGGACGAGCTCGGCTCGCGTGGCGAGTTGGACTGGAGCCGGTGTGCGATCGACTCGGTGAACATGAGGGCCTTGGAAGGGGGGACTTAACAGGTCCGAATCCTGTCGATCGAGGCGAGAATGGCTCGAAGGTCCACTTGATCACCGAGCGGACCGGCCTGCCCATCTCCATCGGCATCTCCGGGGCGAACCTGCACGACAGCCAGGCCCTCGAACCGCTGGTCCGCGCCATACTGCCGATCCGCTCCCGCCGCGGACCACGCCGCCGCAAGCCCGCCAAACTCCACGCCGACAAAGGCTACGAATACGACCACCTGCGCCGATGGCTGCGATCACGAGGCATCACCCACCGCATCGCCCGCAAGGGCATCGAGTCCTCCACACGGCTCGGCCGCCACCGCTGGACAATCGAACGGACCATGGCCTGGCTCGCCGGCTGCCGCCGTCTCCACCGCCGCTACGAGCGCAAGGCCAGCCACTTCCTCGCCTTCACCAGCATCGCTTGCACCCTGATCTACTACCGCAGACTCACCAAATGAGACGACGTCTTAATGCCGAGGGTGGCGAGTTCGCCGTGCACCCTGCGGTGGACCCACGATGGGTTCTCCCGGACCAGGCGCAGGATAACGATGCGGATCGAGCGAACGGTGGGCGGGCGGCCCGGCCTCTTTGGTCGGCAGGTGTGGGCGTGGCGCTGCTCGATCAGGCCGCGGTGCCATCGCAGCACGGTGTCGGGGTTGGACCAGCAGCCGGAGCCGGCGCAGGACTTGGCGCGGCAGCGGCACCGGCAGAGCGGCGAGGAAGGCCCGGTCGTCCGGCATGAACTTCAGCCGTGTAGGTGCCGAGAACCACATCCGTGCTGGTCATGCGGCATGTTCTCGAGGCGGGCGAGGCGGTCTGGATTGGAGATCGGCTGGGGGAGGGGCCGCGGGAGTGTCGCTGCGTTGAGTGGGCGCTGGG